>JAJACO010000146.1 GCA_022601475.1 Chlamydiales bacterium | reverse complement strand
TTAAGCTCAAAAATAATGCCAAAGGGCTTAATGGAGACAACTGAGGCTTCAAAAAGATTTTTCTTATCGGATAAAAGGGTGTCTAAATAGCGTAATTTTTTTAAGTAGAGAACAGACTGTTCTGCTTTTGCAGAGAGTCTCTCTTGTTCTGAGCATGCAATTGCAATTTTTTCAAGATCTTGATTTTGATCAACTTCATCAAATAAAACGCGATGAACAACAAGATCGATGTAGCGGCGGATAGGACTCGTAAAGTGAGTGTAGTATTCAAGTCCAAGACCATAGTGCCCAATGTTTTGTGTGGAGTAGCTTGCCAGCTTCATGCTTTTGATAAAACAGGTCGCTAAAAATTGTCCTAGGGGGTGTTGGCGCACCTCATCAAAAAGATTTTGTAGCTCTTCGTTGGTGGGGTCTTTAGATAGATTGAACCCAAAAGAGCTGGCTATAGAGGCAAAATCTCTTAGACTTTCCGGGTTGGGCTCATCGTGAATGCGATAGGTGAGCGGCTTGCCTTTTTGACTAAGAGAGGTGGCCACAACTTCATTGGCGAGCAGCATGAATTCTTCAACGAGCTGGTGTGTGATGTCGTATTCGACAAAATCGATTTTTGCTACCTCGCCTTTTTCGGTCAATTTCATGGAAATATCGGGAAGGGCAAACTCGATGCAACCCCTCTGTGCTCTCTTCTTTTTAAGTAAATGGCACAGTTCGACAAGGGAGTTGAGCTCGTTTAAGAACTTGCTTTTTCTTTTTTTGTCTAAAATTTCTTTGGCTTGCTCATACGACAGTCTTTTTTTGCTACGAATCACACTTTTTGTGATTTTATGACTCACAATAGAACCTTCTTTATCTAAAACCATGAGCACAGAAATCGCAAGTCGATTGACATTGGGTTTAAGGCTGCAGAGGTGGCTTGATAGCTCGTGAGGGAGCATGGGAAAAACTTGTCCCGGAAAGTATACCGAGTTGCATCTTTGAGTCGCTTCTCTGTCTAAATAAGAGCCGGGCTTTACGTAATGAGAGACATCAGCAATGTGCACCCCGAGGTGGTACATCCCTTTTTTATCACGGGTGAGCGAAAGAGCATCATCAAAGTCTTTTGCAGTTTCAGGGTCGATTGTGAGACAGTTTAAATCGCGTAAATCTTCTCGATTTTTAAAATCTTTTGTCGAAACAGTTTGTCCAAAGGAGCGCGCTTCTTCAAGCGTGTTTTCCGAAAAGGAATCATAGAGTTCGTATTCTTCAACAGCAGCAGCAATATCGAGAGAAGGATCGGAGATGTGTCCAATATAAGCACTCATTTCTCCCAAACTCTCTTTTTTGTGAGAACCCCACTCTTTGACATGAATAATAATGCGATCTCCCACATTGAGCTGTCGCTCTTTGGAAGGAAGGATATTTATAATATTTTCTTCGCCCAGGAGGGGCGCAAAAGCAAATAATTGATTCTGCTTCCCTGCGTAAGTGATGACGCCAGCCACATGAGAGCGTCCCCGTTTCAAAATTTTTGTAATTTTTCCTTCGGGCCCTTTAGGAGAGACGTAATCGCTCCGTACGCAAACTTCTACCCGATCGCCATCTACAGCTCCAAGAGTGTATCTTTGGGGTATAAAAATATCTTGAGGGAATGCTTTTCGATCATCGGGCACTAGAAATCCAAAACCTCTAGGATGCATGCGGATTGTGCCCGCCGTTGTGAGATCTTGTCGCTTTTTTAATTTAAGACGCATGGCTAAAAATAATAGCAGCATTCATAATCGATGTCCACTGATCTGTTAAATAAAAGTGTCATTAATCTTTAAACTGGGTACAATATCTCTTGGATTTCAATTATTTGAGGAAGTTATGGCAATTGAAGGATCTCGTATAAACCTTACAAAGTTTTTAGTTGCGGGTGGTAGTCGGTTAAATGGATTGCCCGCTCATGTCAATGAACTCAAAGGAAAAGAGAGCCTAGCACGCGTTTCGATTCAGGCTGAAAAGCGAGATCGCGCTGTCCATGTGGTTGTGCTCGCCCTTTTAGCTATCATGACTTTAGCTGCAGGAGCAACGCTGATCACTATAAGTGGAGGACCTGCGGCATTGCAGCTTTTTGCCCCTGGTGTCATGCTGTGTTTAGCCTCTGTGAGTTTAACGGTTTGGTTGTCAATTGTGATCGTGCGTTCCACCGACTTTAATAAGAAAATGGATCAAGAGCTTTTGGAATTGAAAAATTCCACTCTCTCTTGCGAGACGTTTTTGCAAGAAGTCCAAGAAGAAAATGTGACAAAAGAGCACGTGCACGCTGCTTTAAAGGCCTTGCCTGAGCCGATGCGTTTAGAATTTATGAATTGGTTTTTTAAGCACTCTAATCCAGAAGCTTACAAAAAAATACTTCCTGTTTTTGCGAAATTTCCAGAGCAAGTGGCTTTAATGGATATCGAGGCGATGCCCCTTGAATTTGCAAGACCGATTTTACATTCTATTTACTGCGAGAGTGTGGATAAAGCGTGCATGGCGCGTCTGAGTAACCAGGTGGCTAGACATGCGCGATTTACGGACGAAGATATTAAAGAAATGCAAACTCAACCTAAAGAAGTTGTGAATTTTGCTCTTGGGGGATATGAGAAATGGAGCGTTGAGAACGTAATAAATATTTTTTCTTCGATGAACCTAGCTCAACAGGTTGAATTTTTAGAATATTTAAAAACGCGCTACGATGAAATAGAAAAGCAACATCAGCAAGCACCTTCCGAGCTTGTTTCAGGCGGTTCTGAAAAAATCATTGAATTATTCGATCGATGCATGCACAGCGTGATGAGTTCAGATTTGGAGGTGGAAGCAAATCAAGCTCTTTATGCGCAATTGATTCAATGGCCTGGGCAAGTGGCTCATTTTCTTTTTTCTTCTGAAAAGGGAATAAAAATTCTAAAAAACTTGGAGTTTATGAATAAACTCTGGGGAGATCTTGCTCAAGATGATTTTTTGGCAGTTGCGCAGGGCATTATTTATGATGAAGATGAGATGGAACGCAATATTGATATAATCTATCAGTTGGTGAATGACTATGGTTCACAGAAGCTTCCAGATTGTATAATAGAGCTTTTGAAACAGTGCCCAAAAATCGTAGCCACGGTTGATATTCGGGAGTTCTCTTTGAGCATGGATCTATTCAAAGAAGTTATTGATCAAATGAGTGTAGAAAACCAGATTAAAGTGTTTGATTTTCAGCTTGATCAAGAAAACAGCGATTTTGAACCAAGCAATCGTCTATACTCTCAGCTTCAATGCCTTGAAAAACAGAGAGATCTCATTGCAGATTCATCGGCTCTAGCCTATTTCAAGGTGCACCCCGAAGCATTTAGAGAGCATATTTTATTCAATGAAGAGCTCGGCTTAAGTGAGGCAAATCGTTATGCATTTGCGCTTGATTTATTGGAGCATTTGGATGAAACAGCAGAAAAAGTGATTCTCACGCTCGATGACGATTCTTATAAAGGGTACCCCAAAACAAATTATCTAACTAATCTATTGGTTGATGAACTCAAAGATGTTACAGAGATTTCACCCGAAAGAGCCAAACTTGCAGCGCGCTTTCAATACGCTCCTAATGCTGAGGTGAATCGTAATAAATATACAGCCTATTATTTGTATTCCAGCTCTATTTGGAATATTAAGCCTCAAGGTGATGATTGGAAAAATTTTCTTGCTTCAGCAGAAGAGCAAAAAGAAGCTGTTTGGCAGTAGTGTAGTTTTGCTTCTCTCTAAATTTTCTCTCTGTTAATCTCTTCTTTTAGTTCAATCTACCCCTTGTTTTTAATATGAAATATGATCCGCATTTGATCGAAAAGAAATGGCAGATTTTTTGGAAGCAAAATAAATCTTTTAAAGCGACAGAAGACTCCTTTAAGCCAAAATACTATGTTTTGGATATGTTCCCCTACCCATCTGGAGCAGGACTGCACGTGGGGCATCTCATTGGATACACCGCAACAGATATTTTAGCTCGCTACAAATTGGCAAATGGATTTTCTGTTTTGCATCCCATGGGGTGGGATAGCTTTGGGCTGCCAGCTGAGCAATACGCTATTCGCACAGGGACTCACCCTTCTTTGACGACACAAACAAATATAGAGAACTATAAAGTCCAGCTAAACTCGATTGGATACGCCTATGACTGGGACCGCGAGATCATGACAAGTGAGCCCAAATACTACAAATGGACGCAATGGATTTTTACTAAGCTCTACGAGAGAGGTTTGGCGTACCAAGCGGATATTTTGGTGAATTGGTGCCCCGCTTTGGGCACGGTGCTGGCCAATGAAGAGATTGAAGAGGGGTTCTCTAAAGAAGGGGGGCATCCAATTGAGCGTCGCCCTCTTAAACAGTGGGTGCTTAAAATTACAGAGTACGCTGACCGTCTACTCGAGGATCTCGATGATCTGAACTGGCCTGATGGTCTAAAAAGACTGCAAATTAATTGGATTGGTAGAAGTGAAGGGGCCGAGGTGGATTTTGCAATCGAGGGGCAGAGCGAAGCGCTTTCTGTATTTACAACGTGTCCCCATACGCTTTTTGGAGTGACTTTTATGGTGGTTTCTCCAGAACATCCTCTCGTTGAGTTGTTCACAAGTGCCGAGTGCCGAGAAGAGGTTATTCAATATCAAAAAGCAACCGCACAAAAAAGCGATCTTGAACGGGCGGAGCTTTCTAAAGTGAAAACAGGTGTGTTTACGGGTGGGTATGCCATTAATCCTGTTAACAAGAAAAAAATACCTATTTGGATCGCTGACTATGTTTTGATGGGATATGGGACAGGAGCGATCATGGCAGTACCGGGGCACGATGAGCGAGACCAAGAGTTCGCCCATCAGTTTAACCTGCCTATTGAGACTGTTTTAGATGAACGAGGTGTGTGTTGCAATAGCGAATCTGAGCATCTTAGTTTAAATGGTTTATCTAGCAAAGAGAGTATCAAAAAATCTATCCATTGGCTCGAGGAAAAAGGAGCTGGCAAAGCAACTATCAACTACAAATTGCGCGATTGGCTCTTTTCAAGGCAAAGATATTGGGGAGAGCCTTTCCCTATTGTGCACTTGCAAGATGGCACAACAAGAGCGTTAAGACTCGACGAGCTCCCTCTAGAACCTCCTCAGGTGAACGAATATAAGCCCAGCGCGACAGGGGAGAGCCCTCTTGCTAAGGTGCGCGATTGGGTAGAGGTGATCGATCCTATTACTGGAGAAAAGGCGCTGCGCGAAACAAACACCATGCCTCAATGGGCAGGTTCTTGTTGGTACTATCTTCGCTTTTGTGATCCGCTCAATGAGAATGCGGCCTGGAGCGCTGAAACAGAAAAGTACTGGATGCCGGTCGATCTCTATGTTGGGGGCGCTGAGCACGCTGTTTTACATCTGCTCTATGCCCGTTTTTGGCATAAGGTACTTTATGACTGTGGACTTGTAGGTACCTCTGAGCCCTTTAAGCGTCTTTTGAATCAAGGATTGATTGTAGCAAGAGCTTATCAAAAGCAGAGCGGACAGTATGTGTCACCTGACCAAGTTGTCGAAAAAGACGGAAAATACTTCCATTGGGAGAGTCATGAAGAGTTGCGCAGTCAAGTGGAAAAGATGTCCAAATCCAAGCTCAATGGAGTTTCTCCAGACGAAATCATTGAAGAATTTGGCGCTGATGCTTTGCGCCTCTACTCCATGTTTATGGGACCGATTGACCGAGAAAAAGTGTGGAGTACAGACAATATCCAAGGGTGCCGCCGCTTTTTAAACCGTTTTTATGAGATGGCTACCTCAGAAAAGCTTTCTACAGAACCTTCTGAAGACGCTTTTTGTTTGGCACACAAGCTTGTAAAAGGGGTGACAGAGGATATTGAAAAACTGTTATTCAATACTGCAATTGCTAAAATGATGGAATTTGTCAATGATTTCACCAAGCTCGATAAATACCCTAAAGAGGCAGTTAAAATGGCTGTGCAAGCGTTGGCCCCCTTTGCACCGCATATGGCAGAAGAGCTTTGGGTCTTTTTGGGAGAACAGTCGAGTGTTTCGCACGCCTCTTGGCCCAAGGCTCTAGAAAAGTATCTTATCGAAGAGTCTGTGACGTATGTGGTTCAGGTCAATGGAAAGGTGAGGGCTCGTTATACTCTGCCAAAAGGTCTTTCTCAAGAAGAACTTGTAGAAAAAGCGCACGCAGACACTCAGCTAAGCAAGTATTTGGTTGGCGAGATCAAAAAAGTCATTTTTGTACCCAATAAGTTACTCAATTTAGTTGTGGTATGAGGGTATTTGATTTTGCCTATGATTTAGCTATAAGTGTCTACGCTCTTTTAAAATTGCTTTTTGGATTTAAAAAATACAAAAAATGCTTTTTAAAAAGAGTGGGTGTAGGTTTCCCCAAAATCGAAAAGGGGGATAAACGTCTCATCTGGATTCACGCTGTTTCTGTGGGGGAGGTCACAGCTGTCTTGTCGCTGATCAAAAAATTTAAGGCAGAAACTTGTCCTCCTCTTATTCTCATATCGACAGTGACAGAAACAGGCTATGCAACAGCTTTGGAGTGCGAGGTTGATTTTTGCGTCTATTTACCTCTAGATTTAAGCTTTATTATGCGTCCCATTCTCAAGCGGGTGCAACCCAATCTTGTCCTCCTTACAGAAACCGATTTTTGGTACAATTTTCAAAAGCAAGCCAAAAAAACTGCGCAATTAGTTGTAGTGAATGGCAAAATTTCAGAGCGCTCCTTTAGACGCTTAAAAAAGAGTCCATTTTTAACCAAAAAACTGCTGCACCCCGTCGACCACTTTTTTGTGCAAGGGGAGCTGTATGCTACGCGATTCCAGGAACTTGGGATAGAAGCTTCCAAGCTGACTGTGACGGGTAATTTAAAAGTGGATGGAGAACCTCAAAATTTTGCCCCCTCCAAGCTTAGAGAAAGATTTCATCTCACATCCGAATACGTGCTGACTTTAGGTTCTACCCACGCTCCTGAAGAGCGTATTTGGTTGCGTGCACTTAAACAAATTTGGACCCAGATACCCACTCTTAAAGTCTGTTTGGTTCCCCGTCATCCAGAGCGTTTTTTTGAGGTTGAGCAGCTTTTGCAGTCAGAATCTCTTTCTTACTCAAAGTGGAGTGAAAAAGGGACTTTTGAAAAAACCAATCTTCTTCTTGTCGATGCGATGGGGGAGTTAAAAACGTGCTACGCTTTTTCAGATCTCGCCTTTGTGGGGGGGAGTTTTGCACCAAAAATTGGAGGGCATAATATTTTGGAACCCGCTTTGTTCGGAAAACCGGTGCTTTTTGGACCTTTTATGCACTCTCAACCCGATTTTTTGCATTTGGTCAAACAATACCAAGCGGGGGTGCAAATCGAACAAGAAGAGATAGAGTCGACACTGCTTCAGCTTTTTTCGGACAACAATTCCCTTAAAAAAATGGGGGAACGGGGGGCGATATTGATCGAGGAGTCTCGAGGAGCTTTAGATCGCATATTTAATGCATCTCTTTGCTTGCTTGAAAACAGGGGCTTGTGATACTGTCTTTTTCTTATCGCGGGATGGAGCAGTGGTTAGCTCGTTGGGCTCATAACCCAAAGGTCGGAGGTTCGAATCCTTCTCCCGCTATTTTTTTCTGTTCGCTGGTTCTAGTGGCGGCATAGCTCAGTTGGTTAGAGCGGCGGAATCATAATCCGTAGGTCGTTGGTTCGAGTCCGACTGCCGCTATCCCTTTATCAAGCATTCAAAAATCAAACCCGATTGATATTTAGTAAACGCAGAGAAGCGAAGACACTAAGACGCTAAGAAAAAATAAATTTTTGATTGTATATTTCGTCGTTGAAAATCATCCCCAGATTTCTTGATTTGCTCCTAATAGGAATTCCCCATACAGTCTGTTGAAGTTGATTGATTTTCCCTCAGAATGATGTCACGAGCTGTTTCGTAAGGTTCTTCGTAAAGAGCAAAGAATTTGTCACTCTCAGGGTCGTGGCCCTCATAGTGGAGTCGATGATTTCTGCCGACAAAGATCAGTGCAACAAAACCTTGATCCATATGCTGACGTTGCTCGTTTTTAAAACCGATCCTTACGTATACATTATCGATTGTAAATGGGTAATCGTGGAGATAGGGGCGGATTTCTTCGTCTTGGTTGTATCGACAGATGTACTTTTCTGCCACCTCAACATAAAGCCTACGAGCTTGTTCAATCGTTAACTGTTCAAAGCAAACGTAATGGGCCTTGACTTTTTGAATATCATCCATCATGGCTCCGCCTTTACCCTCTAAATATAAATTATTTGTACTGCATACTTCTTTATTACATGAAAAATAAAGTTTGTCGGATAACTTACAATGCTTAGACTGCTTAAAAGAGCAACAAAGAGAAAATACGAAAAGAAGTAGGATAAATTTTTTATTCATAAATAGCGTCGTTGGAAATC
>JAJACO010000145.1 GCA_022601475.1 Chlamydiales bacterium | reverse complement strand
TTCTCTTTACAATTGCTTTATCTTTCCCTAGAATCACGCATTCATTTAAAAAATATGAACCACAGTGGTTTCAACACTAAGGGAGATCTATCTATGACAATGTCAATACCTAGCAATAATGGAAACGAGCTACGCTCTATCACTGAAGAAACTATTCGATCAAAAGCAAAAGTTTTATCTAACGAAGGGATCATCGCTACTATCACAACGATTTTTATCGTCACTGTGGCTATTACAATTGGCATTCTTGTCATCGCGTGCAACCATGGAATTGGTTTAGGTCCTCTCACTGGTATCGGTGCTCTAGGAAATACCGCTGCCTACAGTTTGCTTGCAGGGTCTGCTATACTGCTTACTGTCACAACTCTTATTATTCTTGTGAAATTAAATAACCGTGTAAATCACCTAGCCAAAGAGGCTGATGATCGAGGTACCACTGACTTACAAGCTCAATTAGAAGATGCAAAAGAGACAAGCGAAAGAGCTGAAATACGCCTAAAAGAACTGCAAGAAAATCCGTCCATCACCATTGACGGTCAAGTATGGAGCTCTGAAGAGCTAACTCCCTTGTTAGAAAATTATGCTAAATTGTTAAACTCTACAACAAAACTTAAAGAAGATCTAATACAACAAAAAGCTCAGTATCAAGAACTAAGCCAAAATCCATTTATCATAGTTAATGATAACACGTGGACATCTGAGGACATAGCGCAGATTTTGAATGAAAGAGATGAGAACCAAAATCAGAGCACACTCCTAATAGATGAGCTCGAGATGGTTAATCGTGAACTAGCTATGACTAAAGTTGAAAATGAAGATCTAAAGGAACAGCAAGCGTCTATCACTCTTAATGATATAACTTGGACAGCTGAAACCCTGTCTGAACAATTAGATTCAGATAAAACGATTATAGCAAATTTAATCGAAGAACTGGAACAGGTCCGATCAACCCCTGAAAAAGATAAAGGAAAGAGCGAACCGAAAAAGCATACCTTGAAAAAAAAGAATACACCTAATTCTAGACATCGCTCAAATAACAATCCCGCTCCTTTAAACAATAATTCCACTCCTTTATATCCAAATCTGACTCTAGAAGGAAATAACTTCAACCCAACGCAAGCAAAACGAACTGAGAAAACATTTAATGTAGCCGATAAGCTAAATCAAGCTTGCATATATTCTAGTAAAAATGACGCAGATATAAATCTATCTGGAGCAGCCTTTGATCTAAACTTGCTCTCTTTTGAAGGATTGTCCAAAAAAGACAGGGAAAGATTTGAATCTAAAACAGGTGAAAAAATTTCTAAATTAGATCGCTTGAAAGAGCGCATTCTGCGTGGCATACCTAAAGTACAGAAAGAGCAAAACGCTGCAGAGAAAAATAGAATTGCAGATACTCTTCTCCAAAAAAATAAAGAACTCACGCAGATACTTGATAGCTTAAGTGAGTATACTTCGGTAGAAAAGTTGTTCTCAAAATCGTAGTAAAAACGGTCCTATATACTATTTAATAAGCTCCACTCTGCTCGCAGGTGGAGCTTATTTTTGGAGATTTTCGTCCAGGCCACTTTAGTGGCCTACAGTTGAGAGATCTCTTAAATGGGGCAAAAAGGTTCCAAAACGACACAAAGCTTGAGTTGTTCAATGCTCTCTTTTATCTAAAAAACCAAAAAATTGCTAGAAAGATCATACAAGGGGTCACGGCCCCCAAAAATAGATTCAAAAATGAGATCTTTCCATTAAAAGAAGGACGCAACACAGAGTGTCCAATTGGATTTGGGGCGTTAGCTACAACTGTAAGCGCTCCTGCCGACATCGCTCCTGATATCACAAGATAGTGCTTAAGCTCATTTGCTTGCGGGATGTCTAGTGTGATATAACTCACAATAGCATTATCCATAAAAGCGGAAAGCACAAAGCTTGCAATCATCGCGCCAAAATTTGAAAGATCTTGAATAATTGGAATCACCCACCACTCTTGTAACTCTCCATGCACAATCAAGGCAGCAAAGAAAAACCCAATCAAAATAGCTGAATTTAAGTGCAAAGGAGATTGATAAAAGGATGTGGCTCTCCAAAAACCTAAAAACAGAATAAAAATCCCAATAAAAAGAGCAGGGCTTTCGCTTGAAATCACAACAAGTGTCAGAAAAATAATATGAACAAATGTAATCCAAAAAGGGGTGTGTCGCTCTTTTTCATCTCTTTCTATTGGAGGAAGCTTTTCGGGAAAACTACGGGCAAACTCTTTGCGAAAAATAAAATAGTAGAGTGTGTTGGAAAGTAAAATGCCTAAAAGAGCCTTCCAACCAAAACGGACCAGCATATATTTCCAATCCCACTGCCACTTATCGGCTACAATAAAAAGAGCACGCGAGGCAAAAGTTGTGAGCATACCCCCGACCGAAATATTGGCAAAAAGTAGACCGAGCGTTGCATATTGAAATAACTTGCTTGGGCGGTACTTATAAAACTTATGACCAAGCAAAATAGCCGAAAGAGCCATGGCTGCAGGTTCTTTGATGATCGCGCCAAAAAGAGGGCCCACGGTGAGTATTGTCCACCACCACGCCCCTGGGCTATCTTTCCCAAGTCGTGCAACCCACTCTAAAATTCTCTCGGCAAAAGCGATAATTGGACGAGATCCAATCACAACCAAGACCACTGTGATATAAAGAGCGAGTGTATAATCTCGTGAGTTGATGTAGGCGGTCGCCTCACTCCAGCCTACCAAAAGTGAAAACACAATCAAAAGAGGAATCAACCAGATTCCAAAAACTACCTCAACTTCGCTCAATAAATAAATAATTTCAGATAAGAAATGGTAGTGCTTCCACCTTTCGGGAAACAATTCTTTTTTTTTCCCCAACTTTATAGAAAGGTCATACAGACTGGGAGTGAGAAACATATGAATGATGGCACACACAAAAATGAGTGTCGAGGCAATTTGAAAAGGCGTAGGAGAAAAAAGTAGGGCCATATTTTTTTAAACTTACTTTTTTTGATATTATGTTTCTACCTTAACCAATCGAATTGCAATCCCAATATAAACTCCCGTTAAGATTAAATTGAGAGCTAAACTTAAGGCGGCTACTGTGGTCGCATATCCACCAGCCCCATGCCCAATGGCTAAAACTAAAATACCCGCTCCCACCTCACCTCTCGGAAACATGCCTATGCTCACTGCAGAGCGTTCTTTAAATGTCGCCTCATTTTTATAACAAAACATGGGAACACACTTTCCTATATTCGCTAAAATTGTAATCATTAAAACATTGAAAGCTGTCATCCATAAATTGATTTCTCCAAAGATCACCTTAGGTAATAAAAGCCCAACCATGAGCATAAATGCTATTTTAAGACTGCGATCAAAGAAAAGCATCCCCCGCTCTTCAGGTTCAATGAAAGCGTGCTCATGCAAGTGCTCCTTAATAAAACGAACATCATGCGGATTATAAAGCACACACCCCAATACAAATGCTGGCAGCAATATTTCAATCTCAAGCCCAAAATTCTGATTGACCCAGGTCAAAACCGATACAAGAATCAAACTGTACAAAAATAACCACAATCTTCCCGAGGGAAGGTGGAGCCTATGCATGAATTTCCAAGCCAAAAAAATCAATACCACAATAAACACAACGAGCGTCAATAGAATATAGCGGGGACCACCGAGCAAAAATTGCAGAGGAATGAGCAACAAAATCGTATCGACATCATCCAAAATGGCTAAAATCTGAATTTTACGAAAAAGCCAGGTCATGGCTAATCCTGCTGCTGCCAACATAGAAAATAAAATACCCGAGGATGTGGGCGCTGCAAAACGCGCGATTAAAAGGAGCTCCTGCCAAGAATTTCCCTTAAAAAATAGTAGGAAGTAGACAAAACAAAAAATCCAAGGCAAAGCGGCTGCACAAGCGGCAATGCCATAGTCTTTGAGGTAGAGGCGCCAATTTTGCTTGTCTAACAAAAACTCTAAACCCACCTCCATCATGATATAAGCTAAAGAAGCGTCGGCAAAAAAAGTAATTAAAGAGCGCCAAGCACTCAAATCCACGATTTGAGCCACAACCATCCCTAAAATCAGCACACCACTAAATAAATAAACCAGCCTCATTCTTTTATTGATAAAGACTTTTTTAATAAATGGGAATTGATTACAAAAAGAACATGCGCATCGATCCTGAAAAAAACATCAGCCACCACGAGCTGGAATTACCCATCAAACAGTTTGCAGATCCAGTAGAATTTCATTTTACAGAGGATCAAACAGTGGAAGATGTACTTGACTACCTCCAAACCAAAACAAAAAAGAAAACAGTTGACTACATCTATATTACAAATAAGGAGAATTGCTTACTCGGTGTCTTAGCTCTTACAGACCTAATATACACCCCTCCTAAAACCTCACTTCTCGATATTTTGGACCCTGAGGTTGTGAAAGTGTACGAAGAGGAATCTCTTGAAAAGGGGCTTCAGCTTCTCTCTTCTCATCAAATCTTAATTCTTCCCATTGTCAACAAAGAGAATCAATTTACAGGGATCTTAGAAGTGGTTCACCATGAGGAAGAGAACTTTAAATCCAAAAAAATTCGTGTAAAAAACCTCAAAGCAGACATCTTTCAATTCATCGGTTTTTCGATCGAACAGCGAAAGTGGCGCTCTCCTTGGATGGAGTACAAGCTACGTATGCCGTGGCTTCTTTGTAATTTGGCGGGAGGCCTAATTTGTGCTGTGATTAGCGATTTTTTTGAACTTACACTTGTGCAGTTTGTGTTACTCGCTTTTTTTATTCCTCTTGTTCTTACGCTTAGCGAATCAATTTCTATTCAATCAATGACTCTCAGTTTGCGTTTTTTGCATCTTAAAAAAGTGTATTGGGGGCAAGTATGGAGACGCATTTTTAGAGAGTCTCGATCAAGCGTATTGCTAGGTCTTACAAGCGCTTTGATTATTGGTGCATTCTATTTTTTTTGGAGTATAGAAATTTTGCCGATGATCGGTATCTGCGTTAGCATTGTGAGTGCGATGGTGATCACATCGTTATTTGGAGCTTTATTCCCTATTGTGCTGCATGTGTTGCATCTCGATCCTAAGGTGGCTGCTGGGCCTGTTGTTTTGATGATAGCGGATATTTTAACAATATCTATCTATTTAGGCCTAAATACTTTAATTCTTAATCCTAAATAATTTTTAACAATAGAGGATAAATGATTCAAAAAACTTTAGACATCGCTCTTTTCATCAGATCGCTAAGCGAGATGCGCGCGCACCCAATCCGCTCTATTGCTATTCCTGCAGCTATATTTGCTAAGTAAACAGCCTCATCTAGCTCAAGTTGATTGGCAAGCGCTGCTGCAAAAACCGCCAAGACTGTATCCCCTGCACCTGTGACATCGACTATTTCATGCACCTCTGCGGGAAAATCGTTTCGCTTTTGCCCACGAGAGAAAAGGGACATTCCCTCTTTAGAGCGGGTGATCAAAAGTGTCTCTATAGCTACATCTTGTAAAATTTGCTGCGCAATCTCATCCAGGGTAGCCTCTACCCCCAGCCCTGCAGCTGCGATCGCCTCAGAGAGGTTAGGCTTAATCACCGTCACCCCTTGATAGCGGGAAAAATCGAGCCCTTTTGGATCGACTATAACGGGAATGGAGCGTTTTTTTGCCGCTTTAATCACATGCGTAAGAAGCGTAGGTGTTAAAAAGCCTTTAGCATAATCTGAAATTGCAACAACATCTACATCTTCTAGAAGCTTCGGAAGGCTATCTATCATTTGCTTTTCAAGTGTTTTAGAAAGAGGTGAAGGGTGTTCGTGATCGACCCGTACAATCTGCTGACCCGCCGCCATCATTCGATTTTTTATGGGCGTTTGAAAGGTGGAATCAGATACGATACCCAAAGTGTCCACATCCTCCTTGGCAAGGTCTTGCAGAAGATCCTGCCCTCTCCTATCTTGTCCTATACGCCCCATCGCAATCACTTCCATCCCAAGAGAGATGAGGTTTAATATTGCATTACCTGCCCCTCCAGGGCGATGCCGCTCTTCTGTCACCCTAAGAACGGGGACAGGAGCCTCCGGAGAGATCCGTTGGACCTCTCCTAAGGTATAAACATCGAGCATCAAATCGCCAGCGACGAGTATTTTTTTAGACTGTAGATCTACCAATGTTTACCTTTAAGAATGTAGTTTTGCACATAATCTTGGACAGCGTCTTTTAATGAATAGCGTGGAAGATAGAGATTGTGTGTTTTTGATTTGTCCATTTGTGCACATGTATAATTTTGGTATTTTCCGATCAAGTCCTTGGGCATCTCGATATATTCGATCTTAATAGGACGCTCAAGCGCTGAAATCACACCTGTTGCCAACTCATTCCAGGTTTGTTCTGAGCCTGTTCCAATGTTAAAAATACCTGAGAGGTCGTTTTCTAAAAATTGAAGGGTCATTTTAGCGGCATCTTTTACATAGATAAAATCGCGTATCTGCCCTCCATCGGCGTATTTCTCTTTTTCTGAAGATTGAAAGAGGCGAATTGCCTCAGTTTGAAGCGCATCAGGCACCATTTTTAAGATAGCTGAAGACATGCGCCCCTTATGATATTCATTGGGTCCATAAACATTAAAGTATTTAAGGCCCACAACTTTCTCTAGGAGATTTTGATTTTGCAGCCATAGATCAAACATATGCTTAGAGTAGCCATACATATTGAGTGGCCGAAGCTGTTCTAAAAGATCATGGTCATCGGAAAATCCTAAACTCCCATCCCCATAGGTAGCCGCTGAAGAGGCGTAGATGAAGCGATGATCGTTTGTAAGCGCATATTCTGCAAGTTTACAAGAGTAGCGGTAGTTATTTTCTAATAAGAAATTTGCATCTGTTTCAACAGTGCTCGAGCATGCACCTAGGTGTATAAAGGCTTCTATATCTTTTTCTTTCCCCTCGAGCCACTGAAAAAGCTCATCTTTATGAATCAGCTCTAAATAACGCTTTCCCACAAGATTTTTCCACATATCAGTGTGTCCCAAATCATCCACAACAACAATATTGGCCATGCCATGTTCATTGAGTGTTTTTAAAACACAGGAGCCGATAAATCCAGCTCCCCCTGTGAGTACGATATATTTGTCTGCATACATTTTCATAGTTCACCTCTGTAAGTTAGGAACGATAACAAATTTCACAAAAAACAGAAATCGACAAATAATTAGTAGTATGTAAAATAAAGCTTTAAACGAAAACAATCTAAAAATGAGGCACTTATGTCAGAAGGCGTTCGACCAACAGGAAATCAACCTACACACACATACACACAACCAACTCAGAGTAACTTAAATCCTCAAGAACAAAAAGTACAAGCAACTATTCATCCACAACACACAGAAACTCCTTCTAAGATAGGTTTTCGTGCTTTGCAGAAAACAGGAGATACAACAGCGACTCGATTCATTGGAGGAGAACGTAAATTGTTTTCTGCCTTCATCACAAGCATTAAATCTCAGAGATAGAGTACCAAGTATTTGATTTTCGATTCAGAGGAGCTAATTCTCCCCCTGCACACACTCTTATGATCGCAGTCCCTGATCCTGTCATAAATACGGGATCGGGACTTTTTGTTTTTAGATATTCTTTTACAGTCACTAATTCTTTACAGAGCTCGAGAGCCGGTGGCTCAAGGTCATTGAGATATTGAGGTTGGGATTGATAAAAACTCTCTAAGAGTTGCTCTGGATCTTGTTTGCTACATTGACTGAGCTTTAAAGCGCGATAGATCGCTGGAGTGGATAAACCCGCTTTGGGTTTGATCAAAGAAAAGCTTTTGAAAGTGGGGAGAGGAGGCATATTACGCACTTTTTCTCCCCTACCGGTGCAATAAGCTGTTCCTTGAGAGAAAAAAAAGGGGATGTCTGAGCCTATTTCTGCAGACCAGATCTGTAGTTGCTTTTCAGAAACAGGATGATTGTGCAAAGCATTTAAAGCAAAAAGCGTTGTCGCCGCATTGCTGCTCCCTCCTCCTAATCCCGCTTGCGTGGGAATTTGCTTATCTAAATGGATTTTAACAAAAGAGCGAAGGGCTGTTTTAGTGCGAAATAAGTGCAGAGCTTTAAAAATAAGATTTGAGGAATCACATGGAAGAGTGGGGTCTGAACAGGTGAGTTGGTCTGTTTGGGATAGTGAAAAAGTGAGCGTATCACCAAATCCAATTGTTTGAAAAAGTGAGGCTATTTCATGAAATCCATCTTCACGTTTACGCAGCACACGTAAAAATAAGTTAATTTTAGCGGGAGAAAAAAGTGTGAGTGACATAAGCAAAAAGGCCGCCAAAATAGGCGGCCCAAAATGATTTATTCAGTAGGTTTAGCTTCTGTTGTTTCTACTGGAGGTTCTACCGGTAAAGGAGCCGCGATAGGGCCTCCTTCAGATTGAATCTCTAGAGAAATTTTACCAGGAACACCTTCACTGAGTCTAAGCTCAATTGTGTGCACCCCAATCGTTTTAATTGGCTGAACAAGCACCACATTTTTCCGATCTATTTCATGCCCCTTCTCTTGAAGAAGACGAGCTATATCTAAAGTAGTGACAGAACCAAACATTTTGCCGGTCGTGTCCACTTTAACTTCAGTTGTTAGCACAACCCCTTTGAGTCTTTCAGCAAAGGCCTCGGCCTCTTTGCGGTCAACCGCAGCTTTTTTCTCACGCTCTTGTTTGAGCTGAGCTTGTAACTTCAAAGTGTGCTTATCGGCAATCACTGCCTTTTTCTGAGGAAGAAGAAAATTACGGATAAAGCCAGCCTTTGCCGAGACGACATCTCCACTGCGGCCTAATCCTTTAATATCTTCTAAAAGTAATAGCTGTTGTTTCATAATACTCCTAATCTTGAGCCACAAATGGCAACAAGCCGATATAACGGGCTCTTTTAAGTGCAATATTCAACAGACGTTGGAAACGCGCTGATACACCAGTAATACGACGAGGAAGTATCTTACCTTTATCAGTGATAAATCGATGTAAGGTGTCTATATCTTTATAATCCACACTCTGCCAGCCAGCCGCCATGAACGGACAACGCTTCGCAGAGCGTTTTCTTCGAGACCCACCAAATGAGTCTGACGACATTCTTCTCATATTTTTCTCCTTACTCAGGAAGTTGTTTAAATTCAATTTCTTCTCTCACTTCTTCCGCTTGAAGCGTCAAAAAGCGAAGCAGATCTTCATTCAGATGGTACTCTCTCCAAAGTTCAGCAAGAGCTGTGCTCGGTGCTGTGAAGTAGAGTAAGAAATAGTACCCTTCACGTGAACCACGGATCTCATAAGCGAGTTTTTTTCGCCCTTGATCGTGCACCTTGTGAATTTCTCCTCCCTGCTCTTTAATCCCGTCTGTGATACGCTCTACTGCTTTTGAGCGAGCCTCTTCACTTAAGGTGGCATTGAGGATGTACATTCCTTCATATAATTGTTTGTTTTCTTTCATACTGAACCTGTTACAAGGTTTGACTTAAATTTCCTGCAAGTTGACTTGCAGACTCAACATCTTGACCCAACCAACAATTGATCACCGAAACCCCATTCTCTAAAACTTGGGGGAGCTCCTGTTGCTCAACTGCTGTGAAATTGGCCAAAACAAAACCTTCCAAAAGCCTTTCTCGGCCATCGGGAAGATCTCTCCCATCCTGGGGGCCCACCCCCATACGGAGGCGAGGATAATCTAGCGTTCCCAAGCACGCTTCGATACTCTTTAAACCATTATGTCCACCCGCGCTTCCTTTGGGTCGAATGCGCATCGAGCCGAACTTAATATAAATGTCATCCACCACCACTAAAACACGTGAAGGATGCACCTTATAAAAATGGGCAGCTTTTTGGACCGCTTGGCCACTTAAATTCATATAGGTGCTCGGCATGAGCAAATGCACCTTGCTATCTCCGAGGGCGCCGTGTGCCATTTTCCCTTTAAGCTTCCATTCACGCTTAAAAGTGAGTCCTAGCTCGCTTGCAAAGGCCCTGAGCACCATAAAGCCTAAATTGTGGCGCGTTCTCTCGTATTTGGTGCCAGGATTACCAAGTCCAACAATGAGAGTCGCATCTTCCACACAGCCTGCTTATTTTTTAGCGATTACAACCGCAACTTCTTTAAGATCCATGCGAGGGATGACGGTATCAGGAATCTTAAGCTTGTTGAGTTTTAATGCTTGTCCCATAAGTAATGGGCGCACGTCTAACTCAAATTGAGCAGGAATATGTTTGGGTAAACAAGTCACTTTTAATTTACGAATAACCTGTCTAATCACTCCGCCTAACTTGACCCCAGCGCAATCCATTGCATTCACACACACAACTGGAATATTGAGAGTCACAGGGAGCTCTTCATGCAGCTGTTCAAAATCAATGTGAAGAATATTATAGGTTGTCGGGTGGTATTGAATCTCTTTGACAATGACCTGGATTTGCTTTCCATCTACAAGAAGAGTGATCACCTTGGAGCTAAGAGTGCCTTTCTCGATCGTATTTAAAATTTTTTTGAATGCAATCCCATTTACAACAATTTCTATCCCTTTTTCTCCTTTTGAATAAAGGATAGCCGGAATATTTCCTTCTCGACGAATTTGTTTAGTCGCTGATTTTTTTCCAACTGCGCGCTTGTCAACAGTAAGTTCCATGATTCTCTCCGAAAACATTTTTTTGCTTAAAGGTAGCTAGTATATAGAAAGGGGGAATTTAGTTAAAGATCGATGAAATCGAATCGGCAGCTATGATACAACGAATAGCCTCGCCAAACAAATTTGCCACTGACACAGTCACTATTTTAGAACTTTTTTTACCTTCAAGAAGAGGAACAGAATTACTCATGTAAATTTTTTCAACAGGAGACTTTTCTATACGTTCTATCGCCTCACCCACCAATAGTCCATGGGTGAAAACCGCATAGATTTTGCTAGCGCCTGCTTTACGACATTCTTCAGCCGCGGTCACAAGGGTGCCTGCGGTGGAGCACATATCATCAACTAAAAGAACTGTCTGTCCTTTGATGTCTGGCCCAATAATCGAGGAAATACTCACTTCTTCTGAGCTCTTACGCCGTTTATCCATGACAGCAAACTCACAGTCTAAATGAGTAGAATAAGCGCGTGCAATTTTAATCGCCCCTAAATCTGGCGCCATTACAACTAATTCTTTTAAATTAAGGGCTGCTATATCATCTGCCAAAATCGGACGCGCGTATAAGTTATCCACAGGAATATCAAAAAAACCTTGAATTTGCCCTGCGTGTAAATCCATCGTAAGTACACGCGTAGCCCCTGCTGTGGCGAGTAAATCCGCAACAAGCTTGGCCGTGATCGGAACGCGAGGTTTATCTTTTCTATCTTGACGGCTATAACCAAAATAAGGAATGACTGCCACGATGCTCTTAGCAGATGCACGCTTTAATGCGTCGATCATGATGAGCAATTCCATTAAGTAATAATTGGGGTCGTGGGCAATGGCTTGTGTAATAAAGATATCGCGACCACGCACATTTTCATCAATTTGTACGTAAATCTCACCATCAGGAAATGGCTCGAAGATAACCTTACCGAGCGCCACGCCGAGATAATTCGCTAGTTCGTGAGCAAACTCGGGATGAGAAGTTCCTGAAAAAAGGGTAAAATGACTCATAGAACCTAAGAAACTTAAACAGAAATACTGGGGTGGAAGGATTCGAACCTCCGATACACGGTACCAAAAACCGCTGCCTTACCGCTTGGCTACACCCCACCAAAACAGAGCGTTATCCTACACGAAGATCTGTTTTTTTGCCAAGAGTTGAAAAATAAAAAACGGATCTCTAGACTGCGGATCGTGGAAATTGTGCATATTGCTGCAGAACTAGCTCCGATTGCCAAGGTGGGTGGACTGGCCGATGTGTTGCACGGCTTATCTAGAGCTACTCTACAAAAAAATCATACTCTGCAGATCATCCTCCCAAAATATGACACGCTGCCTGAACAACAGATTGAACATTTAGAAATTCTAAATCCCTCTCTTTCTACTCGATTTGATGGAAAAATCTATACAAGTACTCTCTGGCAAGGATTTGTCGATCAAATTCCCGTTCTCTTTATCGAGCCCATAACGCCTCACAATTTTTTTAACAGAGGGACTATTTATGGTTGCGAGGATGACATCGCCCGTTTTTCATTTTTTTGTTTAGCAGCCATTAGCTACCTGCGTACCCTCAATCCCAAAGTGATCCACCTACACGACTGGCACACTGCCTTAATGGCAGGTCTTATCAAAGAGAACTACCCCGAAATCACCTCAAAAATCCTCTTCACAATCCACAACCTCGCCTATCAAGGACACTGTACCGCCCACGATCTCGATAAAGTGGGTTGGAAAAGTGAAAAAATCAAAGATCACACCGGATACAACCTCCTGAAAGGAGGGATTACCTTTGCAGACCACATCACAACAGTCTCTCCCTCCTACGCACAAGAAATTTTAACCACCGAGGAAGGAAGAGGACTACAATCAACCTTAAAAAAATACCAACATAAGCTCTCTGGCATACTCAACGGCATCGACTACGGTTACTGGGACCCTACAAGCGATCCTCTACTCCCTTTTCATTACACCGAACAAAATCTCGCGCATAAAGCGCTCGTAAAAGAGGCTTTGAGAAAAAAACTCTCTCTCAGCGAAACGAGCGCTCCCCTTGTTTGTGCGATCACCCGTCTCGTTCCTCAAAAAGGACCTGATTTGATTAAAGCAGCTCTGTTGCACACCCTACAAAAAGGTGGGCAATTTGTTTTATTGGGCTCAGCTCCTGATGAGGCGACCCAAAAAGAATTTAAGACGCTCCAAAAAGAGCTTTTGACCTCAACAGAGGCTCATTTAGAACTGAGCTTTAACGAGGAGCTTTCGCATTTATTGTATGCCGCTTCTGATTTATTTTTGGTCCCTTCTATTTTTGAGCCGTGTGGACTGACCCAAATGATCGCAATGCACTATGGTTCTGTTCCTCTTGTGCGAGAAACGGGAGGGCTTGCAGACACTGTATTTGAAGGGAAAAACGGATTTAGTTTTAAAGAGCCGCACCCCAAAGCAATTAAAGAGGCGCTTGATCGAGCGTTTGAAGTTTGGGGAAAATCACCGCAGAAATGGCAGAGGCTCATCAAAGCGGGTATGCGAGAAGATTACAGTTGGAATAAGCCAGCTGGCAAATATCTCAAACTTTCAAACCTCTCTTAAGCTTCTGCAAGAATGCGATTGAACTGGTCTACTGACAGAATGGGCAGGATCCGTCTGACGGCGGGCAAGATA
>JAJACO010000144.1 GCA_022601475.1 Chlamydiales bacterium | reverse complement strand
TTTGTCCAGGCCACTTTAGTGGCCGGCAGTTGGGGGATCTCGAACGAAGATAGTACATTGGTACAGCGAGAGAGAGATCTCTCAAATGGGGCAAAAAGGTTCCAAAACGATACCAAGCTTGAGTTATGCAACGATCTCATACAGACAAACCTTTTACTATTGACAAAGCTTATTATTACAAACTCCAAAACAAGATCGAAACGTATCGAAAAGTGACAAAAACAAAAAAAGAGATTTTTCTGGCACTGATTCTTTCTTCGGGTTTAAAACCGAATGCATATTCGGATCTGCTCGTTTCTAAGGTTGCAACATTAGAGGACTTGTTTAACCCATGATGTTCTCAAAGGCTTCTTGAAAGTAGGCAAAACCTTCCTTTTTAAAATGGGCTAGTTTTCGAGCAAAGTCTGTAGAGATCTCCTCTAACAACGTATCAAGCGTCTGTTTTTGACCTGTTTCGATCAAAACAGAGGTGGCCGGTTGGTCGATGCAGGCTAACTGTTCTTCTGTCAGGTTGACGTTTAATCCCCATCCAAGCACCACCCCAAGCACATTGTCAAATGGGGTCACCTCGCAGAGGATACCTGCTATTTTTTTTTGATTTACAAGTAGATCATTAGGAAGCTTTACCTGCGCGTGTATTCCACGCTTTTTTAAAGCGGTATTGAGAGAGAGTAGCAAAAGATGGGTGAGAAGCAAGGGCTCTTTTGTTTGTATAAAAAAGCAGAAGCTCACATTGAGATTGCCCGGCACCTCTGCCATCCACTTGCGGCCGTACTGACCTCTCGCTTTTGACTGCGTATCTGCGGTGATTAGAGTGAGTATTTCTCTGTCAAAAGAGTCTAAATGCTGTTTGCCCCAATCATTTGTTGAGCCCAAGGTTTTAAAATGCTGTCTGAGAATTTCCACGAGAGGTATTCTAAACAAGTCTAGTCTTTGTGTGCAATATGTGGAATCATCGTACTCTTTTTAGAATTGATTGGCGCGTTGTGCCTTTGATTATCGCTCTGATGGCAATTAGTTTGCTTGTGATCTCTGCGACCGATCCCGCTTGCCATCAAGGATTACAAACAGGATTTTTTACCCCAAAAGTTGTGAAGCAGTTACAACGTTTTTGTTTAGGGTGGGGAGTCTTCATTCTTTTTGCGGGGATGGACTATAACAAGCTGCGCGAATGGGCGTGGATTTTATATATCGTGATGGTTGTGGGGTTGCTCGGCCTTTTTTTTGTTCCCTCCATTCAAAATGTGCACCGTTGGTATCGCGTTCCATTTATAGGAGCGAGTATTCAACCCTCGGAGTATGCCAAATTGATTGTAGTGATCTCTCTTAGTTGGTTTTTGGAGCGCAATCGAGCCAAAAGTGCCGCTTGGAGCACAGCTTTTTTAGGTTGTGTGATTGTGGGGGTCCCTTTTTTACTGATTTTAAAGCAGCCAGACTTAGGCACAGCCCTTGTTCTTTGTCCCGTCACACTTGTGATGTTTTATCTCGGGAATCTGCATCCCGGCATGGTCAAATTTATGACGGTCATGGGACTTCTATTTTTGGTATTTATCCTGCTGATATTTCTTGGCATCGTCTCCTATGAGCAGATGCATCCGTATGCTACAAAGGTGATGAAGGAGTACCAATATCAACGCTTAGATCCCAATAATCACCATCAATGGGCCTCTATGACAGCGATTGGCGTTGGGGGCATCACGGGAAGCGGCTGGCGCGCGAGCGAGTTTACCGGGAGGGGATGGCTCCCTTATGGATATACAGACTCTGTATTTCCAGCCTTTGGTGAAGAGTTTGGTTTGTTGGGGCTTCTTTTTATTTTGATTCTGTTTTACTCACTGCTTTATTTTGGTTTTCAGGTCACGGCAGTTGCAAAAGATCATTTTGGCAGAATGCTCTCAGCGGGCGTGACGGTGTATATTGCCATGCATATCATTGTGAATATTGGGATGATGTGTGGTTTTTTACCGATTACGGGCGTGCCGCTCATTCTGATCTCTTATGGCGGCTCTTCGGTGTTTGTGACAATGGCAGCTCTTGGCATTTTGCAGAGCATCTACAGCCGTCGCTTTATGTTTTAATCCAAAATTCAAATCATTTAGAGTTTTTCAACATTCTCTTCCTCTGCTACACTGCTTTGCATGCATCATTTTATTTTTACTCCAGGTGTCTTTGAGGGTGAGGGGAAAATCACTTTTAGCATGGCCGACGATGTGCTGAACTTCAAAACAGAATGGATTTTCCTTCCCGAAGAGGACAATAGATACTTTTTTAGTCAAGAAATTGATATTGAGGGTTTTCCAGAAAAAATGCGCAATCAGTTCACTCTCTGGCTTGTGTCGGACAAGGAATTTAAGATTAAGCTAGAAAACAACATTGTAGGGAGTGTTGTGGGCTCTGGATTGATCACACCTGCCCGCATTGCTTGGGAATTTAGGCGTAAAGATCAAGAATTTGAGGGATTTGAGCTCTACGAGCTTCAAGCGGATGGTGCGTATAAAATGCGGGCAGAATTCACAGCAGGTGAAGGCATGCTCACGCACATCACAGGGACTCTATCTACTAGGGTCTAGAGATCTAACATTTTGCATTTTGTAGATCTACTAACAGGATGGGCAGGATCCGCCTGACGGGGGTAGGATAGGCAGAATAAAATGATTTTTGATCTCGAGTCTTGTTCGACAAAGTGTTAGGCTGCGTTTACGTCGCATACGCGATATCATGAACAACGAAGAAGAATCTTCTTTGTTCACGGAGTCTTGCAGACAAATGCAGGTTCTTCATAATAAACCAGCAGTTCCCGCTATTTTCTTTAGTATTGCGCCTATTTTGAAAATTCACAACCCTTCAGTCATGTCAAGTCAAACTTGCGTTAATAGGAAGGCTCTCGGCCTAACCTTCTTTTTTTTCCCCTATTTTGGCCACCATACCATACACATCTACAAAGAATAACAATGGTCCAGCCAATCCTAATGTAAGTATTTGAATCCTAGCACGCAATTCGAGTGTTTTGCTCTTAGCTTGAGATGGAGCTGCGTTGAGAACCTCTGAATGTATACGATCTTGAACAGTCGGACTGCTTCGGTAAGCATAGTGGATTCCTACAAAAGCTCCTATTATTGGAATCCAGGATAAAGCTATTGAGGCTACTCTGAGTGTTTGACTGGTTGAGATACGCCAGAGTATCTGGGCGCCGCGTGACATCATCTTTGGCGAGGAGTCTGACGATGAAGTGGAAATGCTGGAGTACGCCATCTCTGCCTCTACAGAGGTCACCGGTACATTCTTAGAATCTTTACTCTTCCCCTTTACGACATATCTGCTCGAATCAGGCAGTGCCAATGTATTAACAGTATTAAAAAAACTTTTTATGTTCATTATAAAACTCATTTTATT
The DNA here is from genome assembly GCA_022601475.1 of Chlamydiales bacterium. Classification (GTDB taxonomy): domain Bacteria; phylum Chlamydiota; class Chlamydiia; order Chlamydiales; family JAAKFR01; genus JAJACO01. The sequence continues at coordinate 11,594 of JAJACO010000144.1, read as the reverse complement.
ATTTATTGAACCATTATATACTAATTCCACTTATTTTTCAATAAAATTCTTTAATTGTAAGCGATGAGTAGAAATGTCGCAACTATGAAGGGAGTGTTAACCTTTAGGAGCTGCAGCGAAGGACCCGTATAAAATGCGGGCAGAATCTATACTATGACTGATGAAGACAGGCTCTAGCCTGCTTGGCTCTCAAGCTGTAAAAAAAACCAATGTTCGATTTCAGTGGTTTCCTTAACTCAAAAAGGGTATACTCTCCCAGTATCTTAGTATTTTTGAGAAAAAAAAGGTTTTATGACAGCTTTCTTCCGTAACATCGCCATCATTGCACACATTGACCATGGGAAGACGACTCTTCTCGATGCGTTGCTAAAAAAATCCAACCTCTTCCGTGATAACGAAGAGGTGGCCGAGAGGATGATGGATTCTAACGATCAAGAGAGAGAGCGGGGGATCACCATTTTTGCTAAGCACACAAGCATCCCCTATGAAGATTATATGATCAACTTTATCGATACACCTGGCCACTCTGATTTTTCTGGAGAAGTGGAGCGTGTTTTGGGAATGGTTAGCTCCGTATTATTGCTTGTGGATGCACAAGATGGTCCAATGCCGCAGACACGCTTTGTCCTTTCAAAAGCGCTTAAGATGGGGATTCGCCCCATTGTTGTGATCAATAAAATCGATCGCCCACACGCAGATCCTGACCGTGTATTGAATGCCACTTTCGATTTATTTGTGGAGCTTGGAGCGACAGACGAGCAGCTTGATTTTCAGTATTGTTATGCGAGTGCTCTTTCTGGGTACGCTTTTATGCATTTGGGTGATCCTCGAGAAGATATGAAGCCGCTGTTTGATTTAATCATCGAAGCAGTTCCGCCGCCACACGATGATATAGAGGCTCCATTCGTGATGCAGGCAATGACAATTGATTATGATCAGTACGTGGGTAGACAGGCGACAGGACGCGTTTTAGGCGGCAAGGTTGTCAAAGGGCAAAAAGTGCTTTGGACGGATGCTCAGGGCAAGCAAGCGCCTGCGATGATTACACGTATCGAGGGATATCGAGGCATTAAAAAAGTGGAATTTGAAGAGGCCATTGCAGGGGATATCGTCAGTTTATCAGGGATTCCGGATGTGATGCTTGGAGATACGCTGTGCGATCCTGAAAATATCGTTGTTCTCCCTCCCATTCGGATTGATGAGCCCACAATGTCGATCAATATCATGATTAACTCAGGTCCTTTTGCTGGGCGTGATGGCAAAAATGTCACTTTTAACAAGATTAAAGAGCGTCTGCATAAAGAGCAGAGATCTAATATCTCCTTACGCATCGAAGAGTCTACAGGAGGTGCACAAGAGGCGATGACTGTGTATGGTCGAGGGGAGCTGCAACTCTCCGTTCTTCTAGAAGCGATGCGCCGAGAAGGCATTGAGATGAACGTCTCCCAGCCTCAGGTGATTATTAAAGAGATCGATGGAGTGAAGCACGAACCGATCGAACGTGTGTATGTCGAAACACCCGAAGAGTTTTCTGGAAGCGTCATCGAAGAGCTCTCTAAGCGCAAAGCGGAGATGCAACACCTCGAAACAGACGAAAATGGCATCACCCGCATCGAATTTTTGATTCCGACGCGTGGAATTATGGGTTATCGCAATGACTTTTTGACGATGACACGCGGTCTTGGAATTTTGACCTCTTTGTTTGAGGACTTTCAGCCGTGGAAAGGGGATATCCCTAAGCGTGCTAGGGGAGTCTTGATCTCGATGAATCAGGGCAAGGCAACCGCTTATTCAATTGGAACAATTCAAAAACGGGGAACTCTTTTTTCAAGCCCTGGCGATGAAGTCTATGAAGGAATGATCGTCGGAGAAAATAGCCGCGACAATGATCTCATTGTGAATATCACAAAAGGTAAGCAGCTCACTAACGTGCGCGCATCCGGAACCGATGACGCTGTGATGGTGGTTCCTGCTAAACTCATGACATTAGAGCAAGCGATTGTCTTTATTGCGAGCGATGAACTCATTGAGATTACACCTACCTTTGTGCGCTTGCGCAAAAGGCACCTAAAAGAGGTGGATCGTAAACGGGGTGGATAAAGTTGTCTTAGCGGGTGGATGTTTTTGGTGTATTGAGAGCGCTTTTTTAGACGTTTTGGGCATTGAGTCGGTCCAATCGGGATACACCGCCGGGCAGAATCCCAACCCCTCTTATGAGGAGGTGTGCACAGGGCAGAGCGGACATTATGAAGCTGTAGAGTTGCTCTTTAACCCCGCTCAAATCACTTTTTTGCAAATCTTAGAGATTTTTTGGCGGCAGATCGATCCGCTCGATGCGGGAGGGCAATTTGCAGATCGAGGCTCTCAGTATGCCACGGCCATTTTTTATCAAAACCCATTGCAAAAGAGCCAAGCTGAGTTTTCAAAGAACCTTGTGCAAGAGCTCTTCTCTGCGCCTATTGCCACTCAAATCTTGCCCGCTAAACCCTTTTATCCTGCCGAGGCGTACCACCAAAAATACTGCAAAAAACGTGCCTCTCACTACAAAATGTACGCGCACCACCATCTCTCAAAACTAGAAGCTCTCTGGACGCATAAGCAGCTTAATTACCCACAAGACTCTCTTAAAGATAAGCTTACGCCTACTCAATATCACATCACCCAAGAAGCGGGGACAGAGCCTCCTTTCAATAATCCCTACTGGGATAACCAAAAAGAGGGGATCTACGTAGATATTGTTTCGGCAGAGCCGCTCTTTATTACCTCCGACCAATACAGTTCCGGCTGCGGCTGGCCTAGCTTTACCCGTCCGCTTGACCCAGATTTACTGATCGAACTTACAGATACAAAGTTGGGAACTGTGCGCACAGAAGTGCGTACCAAAAAAAGCAATGCGCACCTGGGACATGTCTTTCCGGATGGTCCACCGGAAACCGGCATGCGCTACTGCATTAATTCAGCATCCTTGCGCTTTATTCCCAAAGAAAAAATGGCAGAAGAAGGATACGGAGAATACCTCCACCTTTTCTAATCTCAAATTAATTATTTCTTTACTTGGCAGTATGATGGGCTGATACAATTGCACAGAAACACAGAATTCTGTATAATAAAAAGGAATAAGGAGGATATATATGAAAGATAAATCCAGACTCACCTTAGATATGACTTCAGAGGAGCATATGTATCTTAAAATGGCTTCCGCAAAACTGGGGGTCTCTATGAGGGAATTTCTTCTTTTAGCGGCTTTTAAGCGTATGGAGGAAATAGAGGATGAGTGGCTCGCGGAAAAGGCTCGAGAGGCCTTAAAGAACATCCATGCAGGAAAAGAACAAACCATATCCTGGAAAGAAATGAAAAAAAGAATCACGTAGCATGGTTTACAGAATTGACATCGCAGAAAAGTTAGAAAAACGTTTAAACAAGCTTTCCAAAAAAGATAAAGAACATATTTTAGAAAAAATTGATTCTTTAGCTTACAGTCCACGTCCAAAGGGCTATAAAAAACTTCAAGGCACCAGAAAGCCACCTCTTTATCGAGTTCGATCGGGAATGTATAGAATCATTTATGCAATTGAAGATGAGGTTCTTATTGTTTTAATTGTAGATATTGGTCATAGAAAAGACATTTATCGTTAACGTCTAGATCGACCTCCCTTTTTTAGGTTTGACGGCACAGCAACCTCAAATTAATTATTTCTTTAAAAATATGTTTGTGCAAACATCGACCTCTATTCTTAACCATGGAGAGAACAAATGGGTGGATTGCACAAATTTTTTATGCCCCTACTTGTGGCAGCGATTAGCGGCATGTCCGCTTCTGTTTTTGCACAATGCATTGTCACAACGCCTGAACAGGTGGTTGTGGATGCAAATGGAATATTTGTGAATGTAGAAGGTGAGTTCCAAGAGGTGGAGTCCATTTCTATGGCAAATGATGGGTATGTTGTAGCTATTCCAAACCCACAATTGTGGTATTGCAAAAACTGTAAGAGCCATGTTCCTTACCCCAAAAAAACATGTCATCGATGCAAAAACGAGAACCCTAAGGATCAGGGAGAGTGAAATTTTTTGCTGCTGTTGTGCTATTGGCTGCTCAGTTGCATTTACCGGCTACCGATATTTCTAATAGCCTGTCTATTAACGAACGTTTTTATTTAGAGAAATTTTTTAAAATCGCAATTTGCGATGATCACTTTGGGTACTCTCTATTTTTCAATAAGCCAATGTCTGTGACCGGGTATTTTTTACAGTGTCCCAGTCACGAGTTAGGCAGTCCTTACAAAAACAAGTTGGTTAAAAAAGGGTGGAAGGTTTGGAAAAAACATGCAGATCAAATGGCTCATAGTGGATTTATCTTTTGTGAGGAGCGTATCGTATTTTATGACCCCTACAATGCGTGCGAGATAGAGGTGTGCAATATTTATCTGATCAACAAGCGCATTTTGCAACAAACCGTTCAGTCAAACCTCGCTATTTTTAGGGAGAGGCTAGGAGAAGCTTTTTCTGTGGATGGATTTGTCGAGCGTATTGAAGCTACAAAAACAGTGACGCCGCATATTGGAGGGGATGAGATGCTGTTGGGCATTCTCTTAGGGTTTGGAAAGGAGGCGTCTATGCTTTTTGAGCGCTATGCAACTGCAGCAGAAATAGGAGGGCTTACCGCTGTAATGTCTGAGCCCTCCATAAAAGAAAAAGTCCAACCCGTTGTATTTGTAGGAGATCCAAGTTCTCTTGAAGTACGGTCTATTTTAGACAGCTACCAGGGACAAGCGCAATATCTCGAAAATGTCTGTAGAGGCAAAAAGCTTCTAAAAATGGTGTTTCAGAAGCTCAATGCCTAGGTTCTTTAGGAGGGCTGAAGGATGTGTGTGCCGAGTCTTTCGGCAAGCACCGGAGGAAGATTAATCGAGCCATCCGCATTTTGGTTATTCTCTAAAAGAGCGACAAGCAGCCGAGGAGTGGCAAGTCCAGATCCATTGAGCGTGTGCACAAGCTCTGGCTTACCCCCTTTTTCGCGGTAACGGATATGTGAGCGACGCGCTTGATAGTCGGTGCAGTGAGAGATAGAAGAGACCTCATAATAACGGTTTTGCCCAGGGAGCCACACCTCTACATCGATTGTTTTGGCCGCTGTAAATGACATGTCACCTGTTACAAGCTCAGCTAAACGGTAGTGCAGACCCAACCCTTGCAAAATCTCTTCGGCCACTCCCAACATCTCTTGATAAACCTGAGCGCTTTGATCGGGATGTGTAAAGCAAAACATTTCTACTTTATGGAATTGGTGGATGCGGATAAGTCCTCTTTCTTGCGCGCCTGCAGCGCCCGCTTCTTTGCGAAAGCAGGGGGTGAACGCTGAGTATTTTAGGGGGAGTTGTTCCGCTGGCAAAATTTCGTCATAGTGTAGCCCATTGAGCACAACCTCGGCAGTGGGGATCATGTACAGCTTGTGCTCGTCCTCGCCCACCTCGTAGTATTGCCCATCAAATTTAGGAATTTGCCCAGAGCCAAACATAATAGGAGGGCGCACCATGAGAGGAGGGAGCCAAAACTCAAATCCATTGAGTTGCTGAATCTCGATCATGTAATTAATCAGCGCCCATTCTAAACGAGCTCCCATGCCCTTGTAAGCGGGCCAGCCTGTTCCTGTAGTTTTAGCTGTTCTTTGGAACTCAAATAGATGGTGAAGCTCATTGAGCTCAAGGTGATTTTTTGGGGTAAAGTCAAAGGAGCGTTTTTCGCCCATTTGTTTGATGATCACATTATCGGCGACATCTTGAGAGACCTTTACATCTTCCATTGCCAAGTTGGGGAGTCTAGAGAGAGCGTCGGTAAATTGCGCTTCTGTTGAAGCGATCTGGTGATCTAGAGCGGTGATTTTTTCGCCCAGCATGCGCACGCTTTGCATCAGCTCATTGACAGGCTCATTCGCTTTTTTAAGCTCGCCCACTTTTTTGGATTGCTCGTTTCTGTCTGCTTTAAGCTGTTCAACTTCTGTTTTGAGTTGACGTAGCTTTTCATCGAGCTCAAGGACAGGCGCGAGATCTAAGTCGGGTTCTTTTTCTTGCAGCTTGGCTGCGTATTTTTTGGGGTCTTTACGAATTAACTTGATATCGAGCATTCTTCTATCCTAACCTGTCTAAAAGTTAAGCAGTATATGCCAGAATCAAAAGAGCAACAACAGTTTTTTATGCGTTGGGCAATTCAAGTCGCTCAAAAAGGGAGGACCTCAGCTCCTCCCAACCCATGGGTGGGGTGTGTCATTGTCAAAGAAGGGGAGATTCTTGCCGAAGGGTACCATGAGAGAGTTGGAAAAGAGCACGCCGAGGTTGCTGCCCTTAATAAAGCAGGTCCTCTTGCCAGAGGTGCTACGGCCTACATCACTCTAGAGCCGTGTTCTCACCAGGGGCGTACGCCCCCTTGCGCAGACGCCCTTATAGAGGCGGGTATTGCAAAAGTATTTATTCCTTTTCTTGACCCCGATCCGCAAGTGGCCGGCGAAGGGGTAAAAAAATTAGAAGCAGCGGGCATCGAGGTGAATGTAGGTCTTTGTCGGGACGAGGCTGCGCGCGCTCTAGAACCCTATTTATTTCATCGCCGCACAAAGCGCCCCTTTACGGTGCTTAAAGTCGCTTCGAGCTTAGATGGCAGAACAGCCGCCGCAGACGGTACCTCGCAATGGATCACAGATGAGCCGGCGCGCTACAATGTGCATCTGTTGCGTGCCCAATCTCAAGCTATTCTTGTAGGAGCTCAAACAGCTCTTTTAGACCAGCCCAAGCTCACAGCGCGCGGTGTTGATGTGCTACAACAGCCTCTACGTATCGTCCTCGATTCTCAAGGAAAAGTGCCTCCGCAAGGCCCTCTTGCAGACACTCAGCTTGCTCCTACGCTGATTTTTTCGTGTAAAGCGAGACCCGAGTGGGAAAAATGTGGAGCAGAGGTGATCACCTGGCCCAAAATTGAGCTCTCTCAAGTTTTAGATGAGCTTGGTAAGCGGAATATAGTGCAATTGCTGGTTGAAGGGGGAAGTCAAATGCATACAGCCTTTTTGAAAGAAAAACTCGCACAACGTCTCGTACTCTATATTGGAGCGTGCGTTCTTGGAGATCAAGGCAAGCCCCTTCTTACAGACTGTCCCATCACCTCTATTCAACAGGCGTGGAGATGGACTCTCAAAGATGTCGCACGGTTTGGGCAAGATGTGCGGCTTGATTATTCGCCGCGGTAGGCCATTGTTCCGCCCACAACGCCGCTCGCGGTAAACCCAAGACCAAATGCTGTTATAAAGATAGCTAAAGTCAACGCCTCACTCCCAAGTTGAGCAGCGACAAAAGTTGTGATTGCGGCTAAAGCTGTAGAAGCGGGAGCAAATGAGCCAATTAAAGCTAAAACCCCTATAAGAAGCAAAACGCTACCCGCAATACCCGAAACCGTAAAAATCACTTTACTATCTAGGCAGCTAAAAGGATTGACTTTTCGCCCACAAAAAGTAGATGAAGTTTCTACAGGATCTTCTCCATGTCCCAAATCAAAATCTGCATAGTCGCTGCTTGCAACAAGTGGATTAGCCATAACAACTCCTTAAAAGTGAAGATTATTTTAAATGGTCGATGATTAAAGTTCAATCAAGATTAAATTCTTTGCGAGCCGAAGAGTAGTTGCTATTTTTTTTTAGGGATTCAAGTCCTTTATTAAACTTTTTAATTATATATTCGCGCTCTCCCTTAAGTGTGATGACACGCAGAGCCTTATTATTGAGAGGCTCAGTCACAATTTTAAGTGAATGGGGGTATAAATGAGGAACAAGAGAGAGAGCGTCTAAGTTGGGCATTAAAACACCATCCACCTTGCCCGTAGCCAAGAGATCTAAAACAGCAGCCAAGCCTTGATACTGCGTAATGATCACAGGGTACTTTTGGGCGATTAAAACGGACTCATCAAATTGATTGACCGCGATGATTTGCCCTTTCATTTGTTCTAACGAAGAGACATGTGAATCAGCGCGTACAACAAGAACAGGCCCCAGCTTTAAAAAAGGCTCAGAAAACGTATATTTGCTCTTCGTGATTATATTGGGAGAGACCGAGGTAAAAATCGCAGCGACCTTTTTTTGTTCAAGCTTCTGGAACAATTGAATCCAAGTGATATCGACAACATTAAAAGGCTCTTTTTCAGATTGGGCAATCTCCTGCACAAGCGCATTTGTAAAAGCGACCAATTTAGGACTCCGTTGTCCCATTTGCAGAGGGAACCAGCTCGGATCACGTCCAATTGTATACTCTCCATATTCCAAATCCGAATGGACGCACCCCATCAAAACAATGAGCGATAAAAAAAAGCATAATCGGCGGAAAACTTGCATAAAAGCGACCATAAAACACACTCGCATTTCCTTCCAGCTATACTCAAAAAAACCATTGTACTATAGTAGTTGCTCATGCAAAAAACAGCCCACGTCATAGCTAACTTTGGAGGACCGCGCACCCTCCAAGAAGTAGAACCCTTTTTACGCACCCTGCTCACCGATAAAGATGTTGTGCGCACAAATTTTCCTCAGCCGATTCACAACCTGCTTTTTAACAAAATTGCCAAAAAAAGAGCCCTTACAGTCGCACAAGACTACGCTAAAATAGGCGGCGGCTCGCCCATCTTTGGTGATACAGAATATATCGCAGAGCAACTTGCGCCCAAACTGAACGGACCCCTACTCACCTTTCATCGCTATCTTCCTGCCACGCATGCATCCTTTGTCGAGCAAATGCATCACCTCGACTGCGACCGAATCCTTGTTTTTCCCATGTTCCCACAATTTACCTATGCGACAACGGGGAGTATAGCCCGTTTTTTTTCAAAAAACCTGCATGCAAGCACCCTCCAAAAACTGCGTTGGGTCAAATCGTACCCCTCACACCCCGCCTACATCCAAGCCTTTCAAAACACCATCCAAAACTACCTCGTCCAAAACCATCTCGAAGAAGAGCAAACGCTCCTCCTTTTCTCGGCGCATGGCGTCCCTCAAAAATTTATTGATACGGGAGACCTCTATGCGGACGAATGCCGCCTAAGCTTTGAAAAAATTATGCAAGCTTTCCCCGCTATAGAAGGACAACTCTGTTTTCAGTCCAAATTTGGCCCTGGAGAGTGGCTGCGTCCTTATACAGAAGACGTATGTAAGCAAATCGCTGCCTATAAACGGCAAAACATCGTCTTTGTCCCTCTCAGTTTCACCTCGGACCATATAGAAACGCTTTTTGAAGTAGACGAGCTCTATATGCCGCTCATCACAGAGAGAAAACTGCGCCCCTACAGAGTGCCCGCGCTCAATCGAGACCCGGAATGGGTAGAAGCGATTTGCACAATTCTTTCGACTACAGCACCCTGCATCAATTCTATGTTGATCCGTCCTTGATCTTAAGACCTCTAATCAGTAAGCTATTTCTCTAAATACGGGAGAAAAAAATGAAAAAACTACTTCTTGCATGCCTACTTACACTTACTTTTGGGTCGTTAACGGCTTCTGAAGCGGTGAAATTTACGGTTTATCAAAATTCTTACTGTTTTTCCACTTACTTTGAATTGATGGGAAACGACGCATACTGCGGGAGAGTGATCCGTCCTCATATTCGCCTACGCACCTGCTATGAGCTCTATGACGCGCAAGGAGAGTATGAGGCAGAAGGAATTTGTCGCGCCTTTTCTTTAGGTTCCATTTATTCTTGGGCGCGGGCAGTGGATCTCTATGATGATTGGGGCAATAAGATTGGTTTGATCAACGGTAAAATGCTAACAACAGAGCGTGCAAAGTTTAATCTCTACGGAGTTGAGGGGACAAAAGTGGCGCGTGCTTATCTCGATGCGGACAAAACGAATGTGCTTATAATGGAAAATTCTAAAGCAGAGAGAGTTTTGGGGCATTTAACGCGCAAGATTCAGACAGAAGAGACAGACATGTGGGAAGTATCGCTTTACGATCCGACATCGATAGACCTGCGTATTATAAAGTTATTTGCGGCTTTCCTTTCGGATCACACAAACAGCTTATAAAAAAAAGAAGCTAGCTTTGAGCTAGCTTCTCTTTTCGGTGTGCTTAAGACTTATGCTTTGTGCGAAATCTTATAGCCTCCATACGCTAAGGCGCCGATGCCGATAACTACTGCTCCCCCTAAGACTGGCAGGGCAATATGAGCCACGGCGACTGCAACCACTGCAGTGAATAGCAGAGGTGCGACATAGATGGCAGCAAAAGCCAATGCTGCGATGCCAAGAGCGACTCCGATGACGATAAGAACTTTTTTTATCGTAGAGATCTGCTGATCTTTAGCTGAGATCTCCGTATTTTTAGCTGAGATCTGCTGATCTCTAGCTGAGATCTCCTTATTTTTATCTGAGATCTCTGTGTTATGCCTATCCTGTATCGTTTCGACTTCAGCTATGCTATCTTTATGCGCGACCTCTAGTAGATTTGCGAGCGTTGTGTTGCCCTCTTCGATCTTTTTGAGCTCTAGCTCTTTAGCTTCGATCTGTTTTGTTAGACCTTTGATTTCTTGCTCTTTAGCCGCGATCGTTTCTTTATTCTGACTCTGATTTTTTTCCAACTCCTCTTTTGTGCGCTTTAGTTTTCTGACTTCCTTCTGTAGTCCAGTTATTTTATTTTGCGATTCTTCTTGTTCTTCACTAACTTTTTTAATTTTTTTTTCTTTATATTCTAATTCTGAATTCTTTAATTTTAAATCATCTTCTAAACGTTTCTGCAGTGACTGAATTTCTGTTGATGCATTAAGTTTATACTCAAAGCTTTCTTCATCTTTTTCTTTAATAGTTGACAAAAGTTTGTCTATCTCGTTCAATAAAAAATTATTTTCAAATTCATTAAATATGCAATCAAAGTCAGCATATTTAACTTTTTCTACTTCTATTGTTAAATGAAGCAAATCAATCTGCTTTGAAAGGTTCAGTTTTTCTTTATAAATGGTCTGTATTTCCTGCATGAGGTGCAAGTTCTTAGTTTCTGATTCAATAAGCTCTGTTTTAGTATGTATTTTATCCTCATGGATGGAGTCAATTATCTCGTTAAGCTCGTTGGTTGCGACCTCAAGTTTTTCAATCTTAGCTTCATTTGTAAAATTTTCAACCATTTCTTTTATGTATGATGTTTGCGCCTGTGAGGCTTTTAGTTGCACCTCTAAGGCTTGCTCGCTATTATTAAGATTTTTATTTTTTTCTTTTTTAAGTTCTGTATTTTTATTTGAAATCTCATATTGTAATTGTCTAGTTTTCTTTTTTTCTTTTTCAATGGTTTGATTTTGATCTTTAATAGTATTTGCTGCGCTATAAAGAGCATCTAAAGCTTTGGTTTTTAGAGTAATTTCATTTAACACAGCATGATTTTTAGCAATTTGGGCTTGTATTTGAGTTAATCCTTCTTCTGCATCCTTAATATTTTTCGAATCGGTCCCTGTATTTTTCATCCCAATAATATTTTTACGGGTGTTTTTACTATCTTCTTTTAGTTCGTATGTTTGTTTTTTTAATACATTGTCATCCACAGTTTCGATATTAGATTTTAGTTCTTCTTGTAATGATTTTAGATC
>JAJACO010000143.1 GCA_022601475.1 Chlamydiales bacterium | reverse complement strand
ACAAAATAATCACGATGTTCTGGACGAATGTCCTTGCGAAGCTTGGCTAGAAGCTGTGAAGCCCATTTTCTTTTAACCTCTGGTGGCTCTGCATCTAGCTCATCCTTACAATTTTTGGAGGTTGAGCTAATGCTTTAAATACGCGCTCAGAATCATTTTGCATTTTCCCAAGCACTTTTTGCAGCTGTGTGGGATGCACAACCGCTGCTGTAAGTTCTGAGAATAGATAATCTTTAAAAATGCTTCTCATGGTATTAAACGAGGCGCTCTGTTCTGTTTGATTGAGAGCAAATCCAGTTTCTAAAGCGTATTCTTTGAGCGTATGAAAACAAAATCCGTGAATTGTAAAAATCTTAGATTCATCAAATCCCACAAGCGCTTGTCTTAAGTTTTTTTTCTCCAAATGCGCCCGAATGCGCGTTTTAAGCTCAATTGTTGCTGCGCGGGTAAAGGTGACCACCAAAATTTGATCGATCGATAACCCCTCTTCGATCAAACGTATCACACAGTTCTCAATGGTGAATGTTTTGCCTGTACCGGCGGACGCTTCTAAAAATAAGTTTTTCTTTAAATCCAAAGTAGGATCTAAAATATCAAAACCACGCATCTGCCATTTCTCCGTAAAGTCGTTTTACCCAAGGGTGCCACTGCTCAATAATTTGTTCAGCCCTCACCCCCTTTTTCCCTCGCACATACCACTGCAGCGTCTCATCATAAACTGGAGACTGGCACAATTTTTTTGCATCCTGTTTTAAAATAGACTCCACCCAATCAGCAATGAGCGGAGAGGGGCACTGCTGAGCAAAAAAATAATACTCCACAAAACTCTCTAAAAGATCGGTCCTATTTTCAAAAAAGCAGCTCTTTTTTTCTCCCGTCTTTGCAAAAAACAGTGTGTGTTTACTCGGATCTAAATAGTGCAATAGCACAAGCTGAGGAAGCGCTTTGACCGCTGCTTTAAAATCACATTTTGCAAACACATATAACCCCTCGTCATACACTCCCTGAAAGCTCCCCAAAAAATTCACAATGAGATTAGGGCGCATTGCATAACGCACAGGGTCAAAATGCACTGTCTGCACCTCTTGTGACACAAATTTTTCTAATGCAGCGTGCAACTTCAAACGGGCCAGCTGCCCAAATACTCCTTCGGGATAGCCTCCCTCTTTATCCACCTTTTTTTCAGCCTGTTCTAAAGAGTTAAAGAGCACTTTTTTTTGCAAAAGCGCCATTTTAGAGGGTGAAAAGCTCATCTCCTGCTCCCTAGAAGCGGGAAAAGACTTTTGAATTTTAAGTTGATGTGCACGTAAATAATGATCTATAGGAGCATAAATCAAACGTGTCCAATCTTTTATCTCAATTACAAATTCGCCCTTTGGCAAAGGTACTGAGCGGGCAGAAAAACTGGGGATCAGAGGTTCTTGTTCTCCCTCTACAAAGCGATACGCTGGGTGTACCTTAATTTGTTTTTTGGAAATCACATGTAAAAGCTCTGTAATCACACTTGAGGGAGGGAGTTCTGTTAAATCGTAAGGATCTCTGCCCAAATAACTTAAAATAAACTTCTCCCGCACAGACAACACCGCTTCTAAAAACAGATAGCGATCAAAATCTAGGCGAGAAGGAGAATAGTCGCTGTGAGAATTGTGTTTTAATAAATCAAGTGTTTGTAATTCTTCACGTCGTGGAAAAGCGTCGTGATTCATTCCAATCAAACAGATTACCTTGGCAGGAATCGCGCGCATAGGAAGCATTGAACAGAAGCGCACAGCTTGCAAGCGGTGTCGATGCAGCGTGACACTCTCGGATCCAATCCACTCGTGTAATAAAGAGAGAACCCAGTTAAAACTATACAGCTTATCGGAAAAATGTCTCCCCGCTACTGCAATCTGCTCAAGCTTTGAGAAGAGTCTCTCAGAATCTTCTGCAGATGCAAAATAAAGTTCCACAAGCCGCTTAATCCAATCGATCCACTCACGTAAAGTTTTATTCTCTTCAATCTGCTGTAAATCTGCCCGCAATTGATCGAGAAGCGTGTAAAAATCACCCAGAAGCTTCGCCTGTGTTAAATCAACTCTAGGCACCTCATACGCAACAGCTAACTCCTCAATTAAATGTCCGAAGCCCGCTTTCCAGCTGCCATCTTCATGAGCGTGAGGCGCTTGACAGTGGTTTTTTCGCAATATCTCCTCTCTCTGCTGTGCATCCACACCCCAAATGATACCTGTTTGCTCCACCCATGCGCGCAATTGCAAAATATCCTCTTCGCAAAACCGCTGTTTTTGACGAAAAAGAGGGTGGTTAAACAATTCCAAAACAGCAGGAGCGCTCCATCTCTTTTTGTCTAAATCGAGCAATAAAAATACCCCCTCGACTAAAACACTTCCTTGCTTCATCGGTAAATCAGCAATTTGATACCCCAAAACCTCTCCAAAAACCGCTTGAATGTAGGGAGCATACACCGCAATATTGGGAGCCATGACCAAAATATCGCGCGGCTCAATCGATCCGCCTTCCATTAACTTTATGAGCGTTTCATACAAATTTTCTATCTCCCGATAAGGTGTCGTAGAAAGATGCACCTGCACAGAATCGTCCTCCAAAATTGTGGTCGTGGGACGCATGTTGAGCAAATCGCTCTGAATTTGATTTAGCTGATTTTTTGTTCGAAATTCAATGTACGCTTCCTCTGTCTCACACGTGCTCTGTTCAATAATACGCGCCATCTCCCGCCCCACCTTTCCAAAATGAGCGAGTAGAGGAGGTGTTTGCTCATCAAGCCCACTCCAAAACTCCTGACAAGGCGAGAGCTGATAAAAAAAGAGGGGAACTCTCTTGCTTAATTTAGAAAAAAAATCAAAATGCAGTGGACTTAAGTGACTAAAAGCGAACAAATGCACACTTAAATCTCTCGCCTCTTCTCCTCTTTCTTCCAAATCTAGCAATGCACGCTGCGGATAGCTCCACTTTTTAAAAACTCTTGCCCACAAAACTTCCTGCCAGCTTTGAGCAGAGCATTCCCACTGTTTTGCAGACACATTTGCAAAAACTCCATACCTCCGAAATAGCTGACACAAATGCTGTGCTAAAGGGATTAATCGATGCTCTTTGCCTTTCAAATAGCGCTGCAGAGGCTCCCAGATAGCTTCTCTTTCTTCCATCACCTGTTGCAACTCTCTTTCAAGAGCTAAAAATAATTCGAGTTGATTGGGAATCAAATGTTCTTGTTTTGAATGAAAAAATTTTTTAGTTAATAGACCAATCGCCTTATCTAAAAAAAGAGGGGTGATCCCCCCTGCTATGCCGACAGAGTCGGCCAATTGCATCTGAATCCATCCCTGCATCGCCTGGCTAGGAGCGATCACCATTCGTTCGGAGAAAACAGAACTCCCTGAAGACAATAGATTTGTTTGAAGTAACTGGAATAATACTTCAATAGAGTTGCTAAAAAAGAGAACTCCCTGATTAAATCTTCTTATGTCCAAATTCTTTTCTTCCTTTACATCCTTGAATATCACGCAGTTCCTCACTGCCCTTAACGATAACCTGTACAAATTGCTTTTAGTTTTTTTTCTAATTACCCTTAAGGGTCAAGAGCATAGCAATACCATTCTCTCGCTTGCAGGAGCTGTGTTTGTCATCCCCTTCTTGCTATTTGCCTCGCTCTCAGGATCCCTTGCGGACAGATACAGCAAACGCTTGATCATCTACCTTACCCGTTTTATGGAAATTCTCACAACGAGCTTGGCCGTTTTAGCCTTTACATTCCATTCAGCGATTGGTGGATACGCTGTTTTATTTCTGTTGGCAACACAAAGCGCCCTGTTTTCACCCTGCAAATACGGGATTATCCCCGAAATTGTGCCCAAAGCCAAAATTTCTCATTATAATGGAGTGATCACGGCCACCACCTACCTGGCAATTATCCTTGGTACTTTTTTTGCCTCCTTCTTAACAGAGGTGACACATAAAAATTTTATTTTTGCCGCCTCTATTTGTGTGCTCATCGCAGTGTTCGGTCTTTTTGCAAGCTTTGGAATTGAAAAAACCCCAGCCCGCGCTAAAAAAAAGAAAGTTTCTACCCATTTTATCTCTGATATCATCAAGAGCCTGATCTCAGCCAAAAAACAATGCTATCTGCTCACAACCCTGGTCTTTGGAGCGTACTTCCTCTTTATGGGAGCGTACACTCAGCTCAACATCATTCCCTTTACGCTCCAATCGCTTCACATGTCCGAGGTGCATGGAGGGTATCTTTTTTTGATGACAGCCATCGGTATTGGGATAGGCTCTTACCTAGCGGGGCGCTTTTCGGGCAAAGAGGTGGAGCTTGGTTTTGTTCCTCTCGCCGCATTCGGCATTGGAGTTTGCTTTATCGCGCTTTATCTCTTCTCTTCAAACTTTTTTATTGTTGTTCCGTTACTCATCTTAATTGGGTTATTTGGAGGATTTTATGTTGTCCCAATCGACTCCTTTATCCAAATAGCCAGCCCTGATAAAGACCGTGGACAAAATGTAGCCACTTCTAACTTCTTAAGCTTTATTGGGGTGATTATTGCTTCTGGTTTAATCGCATTTCTTGGCAATGCGCTCAACCTCAGTGCTGCGAGCGGCTTTTTTGTTGTGGGAATCACGACACTCATGATGGCAGTGGTCCTTCTGCTTCTCTACGCAGATCAAGTACTCCGTCTGCTTGTTTCTGTTGCAGCCAGATCCTTTTTACAAATCCGCGTATGGGGAAAAAGCCGTATTCATCACAACAAACGGGCTTTGCTGGTAGCTCCACGCACCTCCTGGTTAGACACCCTGATTGTGATGGCTACGTTGCCGCGACTCATTCGTTATATCGTTCCGATCCAGAGCAATCAACGCAAACGGCTCTCCTTTCTCTACCGCCTTCTCTGGCTTGTGCCGATGGATATCGAGCACTACTCTCCTATCGGGCCAGAAGCGTTAAAGATCATTGAAAAAGAGCTCAAAGCAGGGCATTCAGTGTGCCTCATGCACCCCGAAGATTTTACATCCAAAAATTTGCAGGATTGGGAGGCTAAGCTCGAAGAACTATTAAAAGGCATTGAAGTACCTGTGATGCCTGTGCATATTTCTAAGCAGGTCACACCTAAAAAAATCAAGATTTTAGCGCAACTCAAAAGCTTACGGCGCGGAATCATCCGAGTCTCATATGGCTCTGTCGTCAAATGAGTACGGAGCCACTGAATTTGTAAATACTTTTCATGGGTCTCAGAGTGTTTGGCGTGCTGAAACGAAGCTATGGCTATAGGCGGGTGCGCTATAGAAGTTTAGTCAAAAATACTTTGCAGTTCACACTTCTGTGTATGTGTTATAATCTAAAAAAGTTAGCGACGTGCTAATAGAGAATTTTTGGGGATTTTTGTCCAGGCCACTTTAGTGGCCGGCAGTT
>JAJACO010000142.1 GCA_022601475.1 Chlamydiales bacterium | reverse complement strand
TAAACTTAAGTAGAAGAGAGTTCTATTTTAACATTTTCTCTCTGTGTGCTTTGTGATCTCTGTGGTGATTAACAAGAAACACAGCTCTCTCCATGAGGGT
The DNA here is from genome assembly GCA_022601475.1 of Chlamydiales bacterium. Classification (GTDB taxonomy): domain Bacteria; phylum Chlamydiota; class Chlamydiia; order Chlamydiales; family JAAKFR01; genus JAJACO01. The sequence goes on along the minus strand of JAJACO010000142.1, from coordinate 12,676 downwards.
TTGAAGAAGTTCACTTTATTCTGAAGTTATGCAACACAACCATTTGTAAGCACCCCATTATGTATTGTGTTTTTGGATTGAAAAGTTTAGAAGATAAGTACGCGACTAAATAAATTTGATTTTTGTCTAAAAACCGCTCAAAGAAGAAGTTCAGAATTAAAAATCAGGGACTTAGAATCTCTTTAGCCAGCCTGCTGCTTTTGGGTGGAGTCATCGGGTGTCTTTTGCCTTTTGCACCAGGGATTCCTTTGTTACTTCTTGCGGGCTATATATTTAATCCCGTGTGGTTCAAGCAAAAAATCAAAAAAATTAAAAATGGCTTAGGTAACAAAAAATGAACCTCATTCTCTTTTTCTTTTTTATTGTGACCTTGTTTGTCATCGTAAGGATTGGAGCTGTTGCTTTTCAAAGGATGTCAAGGCTCATTGTTCCAAAAAACGGACCTTTTTCTCATAAATCAATAGTGCTACACAGCCTCCAATGCTGCCTGGTGAGTGCTGACTACCTGGGGGATGTATAACAAAGCTACCCTCAGGATACGTGCCGTTCTCATCAAACTGATCTCCTTCCAATACAAACATATGTTCATAACCCATATGCTCATGTAGCTGAACGCGGGCGCCAGCTTCATAGCGCAGTAACACAGCAGAGGCCCCAGTTCCAGATTCTTGGTAAAGCCAATGTGCGCAAACGCCTGGGCGGAATGCTTTCCAATCACGCGTTGCACGCAGCTCTTTTGCGTGTTTAATGAGATCATGAATTACAACTGGATGGATTATTGAAGGCATAAGGTTTTCTCCGATCTAATTCTAGAGTGGCGTGTACCTTTATCCGACTTGGAATTAGGGGGTAATGAAGGCGGGGTGTTGAACCAATTGTATTCAAACCAACCCAACCCAAGCATTAGCCAGGTTGTAAAAACAAAAGGTGATGACAAAGTTTGGATGCCAAGCTTAGCAATGACTGGCATGATCATTGTGGCAAGGATAGCTCCAAAAAGAGAGAGTCTAAGTTTGTTTCCGCAAAATACAAATACCGACACAGCACTTAAAACACCGTTAAAACCGTACAGCCCAAGGTCGACACTCATAGGGTCAACATGACGATAATAATAAGAAACCGTTGTGCCAATGATCGCACCTAAAAAGGCAATCAAGCCGTGTCGCCAATTACTTAAAAAAAGCCCTGTCAAAAACACCAATCCCGACCAAATACTTGGTGAAAAGATAGCTTGACCGAGGCTGAAAAGGACTGCTGTCACAGGATGAAATGTCGTTTCAATCTTTGTGGGTAATACAATGGGTTCGAGGAAATTGAAAACAGAGGACAAGGCATAAAGAGTCCAAAAAATAATCAGAAAAGGGAGCGCAAGCGTTGGAAATGGCAAAATTGCTACACATAATCGGACTAGCACAACTGCAGCTGCAATACACGCAATAAGCGTGATCCACATGCTGATATCACTCCAACCCGTTTTAAAAAAAGCCGGCAGCGAAAGCGCAATTAGACAGGGATTAAGGCCAGGAAGACCAGTTAAGAGTATTGGTCCGCGTTCACCCAACAGCATACGACCTGCAGGTGCAAAAAGAGCTGCTATCCCTAGGTAGACGAAAGAGATGGGTGAAGCGATCAGAACAGCAACCAGAAAGAACAAGCCTGCAAGCTCATTTGACTGAAAGCAAAGCTGGGAAACTCCTCGTAATACAATTCGCAAATAAGAAGTCTTACCCATCTTTGATGGAGGAAAGAGAAAATCAACAGGTTTTTTCATGGTCCAACACCACGCTTCAAAGGGATTCTAGAAGCTTTAATACTTTTTCAGAATTGCAGGTCCAGCCGACTATTCCACCCTGTGCTACAACGGCTTTAAGAGTAGAGTCTTTAAACTCAGGAAAGAAGCTATCTGTTCCATCCTCGACAAGCAAACAGTCGAAGCCTCGGTCATTTGCGCAACGCATTGTCGTTTGAACGCAAACCTCAGTTGTCACTCCGGTAATGACCAAGTTGGTGATTTTCCGCGTTACGAGATATTCATAAAAGTTTGTTCGATAAAAGGTATCTTTCCCTGGTTTGGAAATGACTAGCTCCGCACCTTCAGGGGCAAGCTCAGGGATAAAATCCGATCCCTTTTCACCATCAATCAAGATCCGTCCCATTGGTCCCTGATCTCCAATCTTGATTTTGGGATTTCCACGGTTACGCTTAGCTGTTGGAAGATCAGAAAGATCTGGTTGGTGACACTCCTTAGTGTGAATGATCGGCAGTCCCGCTTTCCGGAAAGCGCGCTGGAGTTTGGCAATAACCGGGATGCAGGGGGCAATATTATTAAGATTGTTTCCAAGAGATTCTGCAAATCCTCCAGGCAAGCAAAAATCACGTTGCATATCTATGCACACGAGAGCAATATGGTCTATGTCAAATTCATAGGGAAATGGAGTTGCGTCAATTGTAGGCATTTATCATCTCCTTCTGGCCTGAGCAGCCCAGTTTTGATTAAATTCTGATGTGTTCCCGATCCTATATAAAAAAAATCTTTATGCAAATAAGAAAAACACTTGAGACGCGTTTTTAGTTTTGTTTAAAATGGAAAAATGATTCTGCCTGTTATCGTCCAGGCACTTTGAAGATTTTCTTCAACTCCAGGCTTGGGAATATAGCTAAGTGCACCCAGGAAATAGATGCTCCCACACAAATTGATTTGATTGTAAGCCTGTAGGATAAGCTCGTAGCTGTTTTGAAATATACGCGGGTTTAGCTTAGCTAAAGCAAAACCACACCCCATCGAATCCAGTGGTCTTCCAGGAAGGATGCCTAAAAAAGTGAGGCCAGCCCCATAATAATTATTGATAATAAGAGTTTTGGAGTTGTTAATTCCATATTGGACAAAGCCGATGATGCCGCTGCTGTCCTTTCCAGGGTGCTGCAGCCATAATCTTTGCGTTCCAAATAGGTAAAATCCCTGGGTTCCCTTTTCAGAAATTTCGGTACTATTTTTTCCCTCAGCTGTTAATCGACCTGTTTGATTCCATCCTCCGATGCCAATATTTCCAGGCTTCTTATTGATTTCCCACCAGCTTCCAATTTCTCCGATCTGGAAATAATAGCCATTAAATTCAGGTCCTCTTAGGCCTGTTCGCACACCTTTTGCTAGGTTGCCGTCGTAGAAACCAAAAGAAAAGTGATGGTGTCTCTTAGGAAAGAGGTTGAAAGTGATGCCGTAAGCTGAATCGTAATAGGCAGGCAGGACGCCCAGCATCGAGGAATTTACGAAGATAGGCGTATAAAACAAGCTGGTGGTGGCTGGAATTTTCAATTCTTTTTGTCTCAAGTGTATCGGTTTTATGACATTGTTAAAGTCTATGGAAGGGACTACTTTTCCAATGCGTACAAAAAGATTTTCATTGAAGAGAATCTGTTGAAACCAAAACTGGTAAAGTTCAGATCGCTGAAATGGAGACTGTGCAACGAGTCCGTTGTATCCTTGAACCGAGCCGGCTTCATCATTGACAGCACTTCCATTAAACTGCAAAAAATCCACATAAAAACGCCCTCCCCTCCAAATATTGAGTTTTTCTAAATCGAGATAAAGGCTGAGTTGAAGCAGGTTATTACCTCCTCCTTGATGAGGGTCTAATCCTCCTGAGAAGAGATAGTTGTAATCAGGAATCCACAGCCCTCCCAGCTGCACACCCGTATCAGGGTTCAATCCGAAAACTTTTTCACCCAGAGCTCCTGTTCCTGTGATCTCGTTAACCGCTCCGGGGTTTGCACTATCCGATTCACTTCCAAATGCGAATATGCTTAAAACCAAAGAGAGTAATAAAGTGCGCAACATTTTCACAATAATGGGTACCTTCCTTTTGAGATGGTTATTACCAAAAAGCCGTCTCCAGGTGAACAGGTAATCAAACACCGGTAATTAAAAGCAAACAGATGTCGGTTTTTCAAGAAAATGCTATTTCAGCTATACGTGAAGAAAATATGGAGAGCGCACGATGCAAAACGACAACTCAAAGTTCACTACAACTGACGCCGGGATTCCCGTCTCCAGTGATGAGTTTTCTCTCACAGTTGGTTCTGATGGCCCCATCTTACTCCAAGACCACTACCTAATTGAACAGATGGCTAACTTTAATCGAGAAAAAATACCGGAGCGTCAGCCTCATGCAAAGGGGTCGGGGGCCTTTGGTCATTTCGAGGTCACACAAGATCTCAGCGCCTACACCAAGGCAGCTGTGTTTCAGCCCCGTCAAAAAACCGATACCTTAATTCGGTTTTCGACAGTCGCCGGAGAGCAGGGGAGTCCAGATACCTGGCGCGATCCGCGCGGCTTTGCTTTGAAGTTTTACACGCGTGAGGGGAATTATGATTTAGTGGGAAATAACACGCCCGTGTTTTTTGTGCGCGATCCGATGAAGTTTCAACACTTTATTCGCTCCCAAAAACGGCGTGCAGACAATGGATTGCGTGACAACGACATGCAGTGGGATTTTTGGACCCTTTCGCCTGAGTCGGCTCATCAGGTGACGTGGCTTATGGGTGATCGGGGGATTCCCAAGACATGGCGCCATATGAACGGCTACTCCAGTCATACCTACATGTGGATAAATGCAAAAAGAGAACGCTTCTTTGTGAAATACCACTTCAAGACTGATCAGGGGATCGATTTTCTGACTCAAGAAGAGGCTGATCGTCTAGCTGGTGCCGATGCAGACTATCACCGCCGCGATCTATTTGAGGCGATTAAGCGGAAAGAGTACCCCAGCTGGACGCTCAAGGTGCAGATCATGCCTTTTGAGCAGGCCGCTTCCTACCGCCTCAATCCCTTTGATCTCACCAAGGTTTGGCCGCACCAAGATTATCCACTGCACGAAGTAGGACGGCTGACTCTTAACCGCAATCCAACAGATTTTCACACTGAGATTGAGCAGGCGGCATTTGAACCCAATAACATGGTGCCCGGAATCGGCCCCAGCCCTGACAAGATGTTGCTTGCGCGCCTTTTTTCGTATGCCGATGCGCACCGAGCCCGTCTTGGGGTCAATTACAAGCAAATCCCTGTAAACCATCCCAAATGCCCGTTTCATAGCTATAGTAAGGATGGCGCTATGCGGGTAGAAAATGTTTCCGATCCCGTCTATGCACCCAATTCCAAGGGAGGTCCAAAAGCTGATGGAGAGCGTTATCCCCAGTTAGAAGTGTGGGATGCGAGTGGAGAGTTTATACGAGCCGCCTACACCCTCAGAAAAGATGACGACGACTGGAGTCAAGCCGGCGATTTGGTACGTAAGGTGATGGACGATGCTCAGCGCGATCGCCTTGTCTCTAATGTTGTTGGACATCTTAAGAAAGGAGTTTCGGAGCCTATTTTGCAAAGAGCATTTGAGTACTGGAGTCGCATCGACAAAGATATTGGAAAGAGAATCGAAAAAGGCGTTCGGTCCTGATTTTCAGCTATGGGATGTTTTCTTATTGGAGTCACAGGAGAGGGTTATACGAAAGAGGGCGGCGCGCTGCTTGGCAGTGTCAGCGATGATCCCTATGATGTGCGCACATTTGTACGCTCTGAGCATCCACGTGGTCTTCTCGCCCATGTGGGAACAGAACTGGTGACAACAAGACCCCCTACGTTTGAAGAAAGAGGATTTTTTTGCCGCGAAGGTGAAACATCACGCGGTGTCAATGCTGCTGGCTTAGCATTTAATACGGCTCTACTTTTTGAAGATGAGACGCAACAGAAAATCCCCAATCAAGTCTCTTTTTCACGATTGTCAAAACAGATGATGGAAACGTGTCATACTGTGCAAGAGGCCATTGCTCTGATTGCTCAAGCACCAGCAGTGCATCCTCCCTTTTCACTTTTACTAGCTGATCGTTCAGGAGTGATCGCTCATTTAGAGGCAGGGGACTTTGGTGTAGAGGTTGTTCAGCAGTATAGTAAAGAGAAGCCTGGAGCTCTATTTGCTGTGAACTGTTATCAATCGAGCAGCAAACGTCCTTACAATCATCCGCTTGCAGCAGCTGACAATTCGATCAATAATAATGGAACGCGCTTGCAGCGAGGCAAAGAGCTTTGTGAAAAATGGAAAGGTGAAATTGATGTGGGGGTTCTGGCAAAGATCCTCTCAGACCATGCAAACAGAGAGCGAGATCCCATGACAAATCCCTTGCTGGAGGCTTGGGGTTTTTCGATTTGCAATCATGGCACCAGAAAGAGTCACGATGCCACAACTCAGCCGCTCCCTTGGGGGACAGTGAGCGCTGAGATTTTAGAGCCCTCTACAAAAACGTTGTTCTATTGCTACGGATGGCCGTGTGGAGAGAAGCCTGAATGTGGAGATCAGCTCTATCAAGAGCAGTCTTGGGGTGCCTTTCATCCGTTTACAATCGATCAAGAAGCGAGTCAACAAAAGGTGTTGACCACTCCAGAGGGTACTACTTTACACTCCAAAGAAAAAAAGGGCTGTAGCTCTCACAAAATTTAGAGAATACGTTGGGCGATAACACTGATTGTATGAAAATGCTGTCTGCCATTTGATACTGTTTGTATATCTTTTTTGCTCTCAACCACCTCAAGAACAGAGACTCCATTAGTCGAGAAAAAAGACGTTATTTTTTCGACTGTCATGATGCTCAACCCAGGTCTACTTGCCCATCCATGCTCTTGACCAAAAAAGCCTCCAGCAAAAAAACCTTCCGGTGCAATTTTCTTCAGTACATTCTCTATCATTACCTCTTCAAAAAGATCAGGATGAATAAAAGAAAATGCGTAAGTGCCAACGACAGCTTTAAAAGGCCCTGCTCTGGAATCCAGACGTTCTATTCGCCCAACAATAGCATCTGTTACACCGTCTCTCAGTCCTTCGTGTTTTAAATTTTCTATAGTATACTGCACGGCTTTGGGAGCGATATCTAAAATGGTGACTGTATGCCCGTAATCAATGAGACATTTTGCGTTTTTTCCTGTCTCACATCCCACATCCAAGACGGGATAATCTCCACCTGTTTTAAGATAAGACTGGGCTAATCGCTCTACCGCGCTAAACGGAGGAGGAATGGTCATCGCTTGTTTCTGAAAAGCTTCAACAAATCGAGACCATTTAACGCTATCTGCAATCGGGAAAAGGCGTACGACAGATTTTTGTAGCTCCATGGAGCGATGCAGCCATTCTTCTCTAGTCAAACTAGAAGGTGGGTTTGTCATTTTTGGTGTCCCCGTTTGATGTCCCCGAATGGTCGCTGGTTCTGTTAGGGAGATCTTCGGATGCTGGACTCGAACCAGCGACCAATGGATTAACAGTCCAACGTAACCCTATAATCTACAATACATTGCAATACATAGCAATAAAAGAATCAAAGAGTTAAGGGAGAGTGTTTTATTGCCAAGAGTAGCTATTTACCACTAGTTTTTGTCCCCAAATGCACCGTGAGTGCACCAAAAAAAATCACTCCATGGCATATAGAGTAGTAATTATATTACTCATTTAAAAAGGAAGAAGGACGTCATGGAGATAAAGCAACGATTTTTCTGTAAATTCACTTCCATTCCTCATTTTTTATCCGCCAGTGAGGCAGGACCAGCCCAGCTAAGTCGGGCGGCTGGCCCGCACTCACAGGGCTTGTTGCTTCTCTATCTTTAATCCTGACTCTTCCTCTCTACCCAAACTCATGTCTAAATAGCTCTTGCCTGTTATCCATTCCTCGTGGATCTCGATTAAGACTCCCGTATGTGAATATGGATGCATTCATTTTTCATTATTAAAGATTATTTAGGAGAAAGAGGGGAGAAAAAACGCGTTAGTCCAGGGTAAACATTTTGACAAGCGCTGAGGTCTTCTTTGGACACCTTTTCTGCTATGGTAGCTTTTTCCATGAAAAATAGTTCTCCCTCAAGGTGATCTAATAAATTAAGATCGTGAGTGGTAAGAAGCACTATTTTGTTCTCTTTTATTAGACTGGTAATCAGTTGTGCCACTTGAATGGTGAGAGCAGGATCAAGAGCAGAGGTCGGCTCATCGAAACAAATAACTTTTGGGTCTAGCGCCAATGTTCTAGCTAAAGCAAGCCGTTGTTTTTGTCCTCCAGAAAGAGTCGCAACACTAGCGCGCGAGTACTTCTGAAGGCCAAATCGCTCGAGTAGAGAAAACGCAATTTTTCGAGCCTCGCTCTTGGACATCTGTTGAGAGTGGTGGAGAGCAATGAGAAGATTAGCTTCCACGTTGAGATGCTCGAATAGGTTGTAGTTTTGGAAAACCATGCCGATCTGATGTTGATGCTTCTCTCTTTTTGGACCAAGGCTCTTGCCATCAAGGGTAAGTGTTCCTGTGTCGTATTTTTCTAACCGATTAATAAGACGCAGCAACGAGGACTTTCCGGCACCTGATTCACCAAGGAATATGCCCATTTGACCATACTCGATCTCAAAATTGATATTTTTTAAGATCTCTTTTCCATTAATGATTTTTGAGAGATTTTTTGCCTTTAACATATTGATTTTAAGCTAATTGCATGTTAAATTTTTTGCCGTATTTTTTTACAAAGAAGGAAATGAGTGCGGTTAGGAATAAATAAATGAGCGAGACGGCAAGCAGAATCGAAAACCCGTCGTACGTTCTACTTCTTATCATAGAGCCCTCTTTAGAAAGTTCCATCACTCCAATCACTGATGCCAAACTCGAGTCTTTTACTAGAGTAACAAACTCATTTCCAAGAGCAGGGAGTGCGATGCGAAAAGCTTGGGGAAACACAATTAAACGTAGGGTTTGAATATGGGTAAGGCCTAGACAAAAAGCCGCTTCCTTTTGCCCCTTAGGAACTGCATTCATTCCTGAGACGATGATTTGACTGATATAGGCGCCACTATTGAGTCCAAGGGCTAGCGTCGCAGCCCAAAAAGGTGGAATTGTCACACCCAGTTCAGGAAGGCAGTAGTAAATGAACAAGATTTGGATCAGCATCGGAGTGCCTCGAAAAAACGTCACATAAAGCGCAATCAATAAACGGAGTAGGGGAGAGGATGTGGCTGAAGCTAATCCGAGAATAGATCCAAGAGTGACTCCGATAACAGAAGCAACTGAGGCGATCGCAACTGTAATCATAACACCTTGGAAAAGAGCAGGAAGAGAATTCCAAATCAGGGGAAAATCGATCATAAAAGTCCCCATTTGTCCTTAAGAGCGTGTATTGTGCCCTCCGCCTCCATTTCATCAAGCGCCTTCTGCACTTCCCTTAACATCAGAGGTTTATTTTTAGGTAGAACGAGCGAGCACGTCTCAGCTGTTCCCTCAATGGTCTCTGTGTACAAAACGTTTGTATTATGGGTGGCTAAAAAGGTTCTTACCGTACTGCGAGCTGTGACAAAAGCGTCAGCCCTTCTACTTTTAAGAGCGATGAAGCCGTCCGCTTGAGTTGGAAGGGAGATGAGCTTTATTCCCTTTTGCGAAGATAGAAACGATTCAGCTGTAAATCCTTCGATAACAACAACTTTTTTTCCTTTTAATGCATCGAGAGAATGTATTTTCTGGGGCTCCAGTGTTAAAATTACTAACGGATCATCCAAATGATAGGGTTGTGTAAAAGAGACCCGTTTGGCTCTTTCTTTGGTGTAGGTCATTCCAGAAGCGACAAGATCAACATGATTGAGCATCAGGTCAGGAATCAGCGCTTCAAAAGGCATATCTTTAAACTCAATCTTTTTCCCCAGTTTTTGAGCCACATTTTTGGCGATATCAATGTCAAAGCCTACAATTTTTCCCTTTTCAAGATAGGAAAAGGGAGGAAATTCTGTATTTGTGCCCACAATCAGTTTTTCATTGCAAGGGGCTGCTACATAGTGAGTAAAAAGAGCGATAGTGAGGAGCAGCTTTTTAGCCATGTTTTTTTCCTCCGATTTTAAATCCTAGTCTTTTACAGATCGTTTCATAGCTTTTTCGAATGTTTTTTGTGGATTGGGGAGCCACAAACACGGTATTTTCTCCTGAAACGCATCCGAGCACACCTAGGTCGGAGTGTTCGTCGATGCAGTCTCCGACAAAATCGGCAAGGGCAGGGTGGGTTTTAATCACGATCAGAGATTCGTTATACGTAATGTCCACCAAAGCCAATTTCAAGATTTCCGCATCTACATCCATGTCTGGTAGGGTGTAGACAAGACCCGATTTGCCATTTTTTTTAACAATTTCAAGTTTTCGTAGATCACGTGAAGCGACCGCTTGATTGCTCTCGATATTATGATGCCTCAAAAGTAGCTCTACGAGCTGCTTCTGGTCGGAAATTTCTCTGGTTTTAACAAGCTCTTTGATTGCTTTATGTCTTCGATGCATTTCGGATTTCTCAGTCATGGATAGGTGGGTATTTTGAATAATTATTCAGTATATTAAGAATAATAATCCATTTTGGATTTGAGAGTCAATAGGTAAAAATTATTTTAGGATCAATTATTTATGCTGAGACCGCCGATAGCCCGTAACAATTTCGTCCCACATCCGTCGTAGATCGGCAGCACTTAGACTATCCCAGTTCGTCTAAACTTTTTTACTCTCTTCAGCTATAGACCGTTATTTGACCTCCTTCTCGTCCTTTTTAGGGTGAGGAGGAGCTCAAATGAGGCTCTCCACTTGGCGACAAAAAATTTCTTTATTTTAAGATATTTTTGGTAACTGTTCTATCTGAAATTTTTCTACACAGTTTATAGGTGTGGAGTATTTTTTTGTTAATACAGAAAATTTGTATTTTTAATAAAATAACATGTGTTTTTTGATATTAAAGTTGTGAAGTTTATGTCTAGATTATTTTTTCTTTTTCTATTTTTAGCCGGCGCTTCAATATGTAATGCATCGCCGCATGGTTACAGTTGGGACGATGGTAGACCGATGGCTGATTGGGAATATAATCACATCGGTGATGTCTATTTAGGTGGCGACTAAGAGTTAGTCGTTTCAAATGCAAAGGCTTCTTTTTTTGAAAAAAACTGATGCTCTTTTTCAAGGACTTTTTTGAAAAATTCCCAAACTAATTTTACAGAACTCATGTGGCACTACCTGTTCGATTCTCTTTGGAAAAGGGTTTGCTCGGAATAAAATTTTTGTTACGCTGCTTGACTATGATTAAAGTCTGCACCTTTTCAGGAAAGGAGCTCAACCCCTATCTCGAAGAGATCGCAAGGCTGCGCATGGAGGTTTTCAAGGAGTGGCCCTATCTCTACGAGGGTAATTTTGGTTACGAAAAAAGCTATCTGAAAAAATTTTCCCACTGCGAAGAGTCGGTTTTTGTTGTGGCGTTCGATAATGGAGAGGTAATTGGAATTTCTTCAGGCTTACCTCTTTGCTTTGAGAGTGAAGTAATTCAAAAGCCTTTTGTAGACAAACAACTCCCGATAGATCACTATTTTTATTTCTCAGAATCTGTGCTTAAGAAGGCTTATCGAGGTCAAGGGTTGGGTCATGCTTTTTTTGATGCGCGTGAAGCTTTTGTTAAAGAGCTTGGGAGTTATCCTAGAATCTGTTTCTGCAGCATCATTCGAGAACCAACTGACTCTAGGAAACCAAAGGAGTATTGGGAGCTCGGGGCTTTTTGGCGCGCGCGCGGGTTTGCACCGCTTAAAGGCGTTATCTGCCGTTTTTCTTGGGATGAGGTCGGGCAGAAGGAAAAAACTGAAAAAGAGCTGCAGTTTTGGGCAAAAGATTTAACCTAATGCTGGATTCGAACCATCAAGAGGAGCGCGGGTGTCAGTGGCACGCGAGCGGACGAAGTGACCAATGGCTCATTTTGATTTGAGACTGTTAATTCATTGGTCGCTGGTTCTGTTAGGGAGATCTCCGGATGCTGGATTCGAACCATCACGAGGAGCACGGGTGCCAGTGGCACGCGAGCGGACGAAGTGACCAATGGCTCATTTTGATTTGAGACTGTTAATTCATTGGTCGCTGGTTCTGTTAGGGAGATCTCCGGATGCTGGATTCGAACCAGCGACCAATGGATTAACAGTCCACTGCTCTACCGCTGAGCTAATCCGGAATAAGCAAAGATACTATGAAACCACCCAATTATTTGCCAGAAAATAAGTCCTGAAGAAATTCTGAAGCCTCATGCGACTTCCGGCGCAAGGTCTCCAGTCCTTCCTGCATCACACCCCGGCCCTCCTCAATCGGTAAAGTTGACCGCACGCTCTCTAGAACGTCCTGAGGTAGATGCCGAACATTGTCTAAAAGCGCTCCCAAATGCCCCTGGCTAACCACCGTTTGCAAAAGCGCTTGGAAAATCACTTGCCCCAACTGTGATAACGTTAAGGCTCCCTTCTCACCCAGATTATGCAGTTCTAAGTAGGGCAGAGGAGGGATTGAAACAGGCTTTCCGTTCGACCGGGTTACATCAAAGCGCAAATTGAGAATCACCAACTTTCTAATCACAAATTTCTTGCCATTACCAGAGGGAAATCCATTTAAAAGACGGGCCCAGTTATTTTCACTCCCTGAACTATTATAAAGCTCAATTCCCAAAGTGGGATTTTGAAGCTTAATCTTATCTACATAAATAATCTTCTTAAAGAGTGCAAATAGACTCATCTCAACGGTAATCTCATCACTCTTAAAGGCAGAGGAGGAGGAAGTCTCGATCTGAAGCCCCTCCAGCGTAAGACGCCCCCATCCAAGCCGAACGTCCTCAAGAGAGACTTTGG
>JAJACO010000141.1 GCA_022601475.1 Chlamydiales bacterium | reverse complement strand
GATCAGTTCAATCATATTCTTTCAGAAATTTAAAGAAAGATATACAAACCTCTTATTTTTAACAACTAAAACCAGAAGGCTAGGCTAATATGTAAAATATTCAATTGATTTTGCTATACCAAGCGAACATGTGCCAACTCAGGTTTGCGCATTGAAAAATGCCGGAGCAAAGTTAGAAGTCTACAGAATTTTAAAGGAAATAAAAGAATTTTTAGCAGAAAAGTAACGTGCAGATACAGAATCTATCCGCGCAAAGCCGCTATTGGCTTTGAGATAGACCAAAAACTCATCTAATCGAACCCGCTCTCCCTGGGCAATGATCTCCACCGTTCCGTTTGAAAGATTTTGTACAGTGCCTTTTAAATCGAATTTCTCCGCGCATTCCACGACCGTCCATCGAAAACCCACTCCCTGGACGCGCCCTTTAACAATTGCTTGTAATTCTATGAGGTTGGACATAGCTCGAAGTTATGGATCAACTGCTCCATTTCTTGCAAGGAGGTTGCGTGACTCGCCTTACCCCGAAATTCCCTCGCCCCCATCGCATTTTTGAGATACCAACAACACACTTTACGCATGTCGATGAGCGCCCCTTTTTCAGACTTGCTTTGGATTGAATATTGAAAATGATCGAGTAGCGCTTGTTTACACTCTTCTAAAGTTCTCTCTTGAGGCACCCCTCTTTCTAAAGCGCGGCGAATGTCGTCTACAATCCAAGGTTGCCCCATTGTTCCACGCGAAACAAGCACTCCATCACACCCTGTTTGCTCAAACATGCGCAAAGCTGCATCCGCGGTAAATACATCCCCGTTCCCAATCACCTTAATCTGCTTAGCCACCTGTTTGCACGCCGTGATATGATCCCAAATCGCAGGCCCCTTATACGCTTGGCGACGTGTTCTGCCATGCACAAAAATAGCCGTTGCCCCCGCCTGTTCTGCAATTTGAGTGATCTCGGCCGCTTGAATACTCTCCTCATCCCAACCCGCTCGAATTTTTACTGTCACAGGAATCTTAACTGCCGCCACCATATTCGCGATCGTTTCACCAATTTTTTCGGGATTTTTAAGCATTCCGGATCCGCTACCATCTTTCGTGATCTTATCAACGGGACATCCGCAGTTTAAATCCACTACATCAAAACCTAAATCTTCAATGATTTTAGCTGCTGCTGCTGCAAGTTCTGGCTTGCTTCCGCAGATTTGTCCTCCAATTGGATGCATTTCATCGGAGTATTCGAGCATGCGGTAGGTGCCTGGAATCTTACGAAGTAAGGCCTCCATCTTGACCATCTCACAAAACATCAAGGTGGGCTTATAGCGCGCCGACATTTTACGAAAGGGGTAGTCCGAGCACCCAGCAAGAGGAGCGTAAACTATTTTAAATAAATTTTTATCTTTGTTGTTCATTGTGCTATAGAAAAAATAAGCCACTGGATCCCTTGGAGCGCAAAAAAGGCAACCATAGGGCTGATATCCATCATTCCTAGTGGCGGGATGATTTTACGAAAAAGGTTAAGGTAGGGATCGGTATAGAACCCAATAAACTTCATGAATTTGGACTGTGCAAAAGAGGGAAACCACGAGCCGAACACACGAATCAGCAACATGAAGGTGTAAGTGGTAAAAATAGCGCTTAAAATGTACAGAAACATCTTGAATCAAATTTTTTAGCCATTATGGTACACGATGCTTATTTCTTTTTCTAGTGATTAGTGAGGCTATTGAACAACTTAAGTTTTGGACCCTTCCTTTTCAGTCAACCTGTGTAATTTTTTGTTTTTATTTACAAAAAATAAACAACTTAATACTCTTAAATATTTAAAAATAACAAACATGTTTTTTTATGATCAAAATACTTTTAATAATTAATTTATTTTCTGGGTTATACGATTTTCAGACACCTGATGAAATCCAAAAGTCCATTAACTTCTTAACCAAAACAGGTGGATATACAGCCGAGGCTGGCACAATGAAGGGCAAATTTTTGCCTCTCAGTTATTACAGCTCTCCTGATTATTGGGGGAAGTATGTCTGTGAAGAACTGGAAAATGACGCTACTGTTTGTGATATTTTTAACCCAAATGATTACACCTTATCACCAATACCGTCTTCGCCTGGACAAGAGCTGCAATACGAACGAATCAATGTGACAAATGGAACCGACATTTACGACGCCTCCACTTGGCAAATAGCGCTTTCTCTTGCTGCAAGAGAAGGATATGGAGAAGATCTATTTGATTTAGTTGAGAATCAAAATAACTTGTTGTTTTTGGGACATGACGGCAATGCACAAGGGGAAATTACAAAAGGAGCGAATCGAGCCACGACCCAAAAAGATGGAACTTTCACATATAATGGAACTTCGATTACAGATTCTGCAAAAGCATTCTACTTCCGCATGATAAGCAAACAATGGTTAGCGCAAGATCCTTTTGTGGGCACGGAGTTTGAAAAATATCTTTCGGTTCAAGACCTTCCAGAAGACAATACAGACTATGCTTTAGGCAAGGTGAGTTGGGCGGATTGGAAACCAATTACCGGAGAAAATGCTTGGGCTTTTTTGATAGGGCCGCTTCAGAGCGCATATATCCAACATGTTCAAGTTAATGAAAAGGAATATGTTCCATTTAATACAGTTGCCATTCAAAACGCTTTACACATCTTGGACGCATTTGAAGCTCTGCAATCGGAAATTGGTGGTATTTTTTATGCAGCAGAGGGATCGCTTGGAAACGTGGGAGAAGAACCTGTTGACCCAACAGAAATTTCTGTAGAAAACAACGCCTCTGCTTTGGCGGGACTTTGGATTTTTCAGGATTTATTAAAACTGTCTAAAAAATACGATTTCACCTTGAGTGGAGAGCAAAAAATTCTTGTTGAACAAACAATTGATCGAATTGAAAAAATTGTAGATAAAATGCTTGTTTTTTTTAAAGAGTACGCTTGGGATGCGCAAGAAGGCATCTTTTTTCAAGGTGGTTTTTTTGATGGCCAAAATTGGAAACCCACTCTTTCACCCAAGGCTGTCGATGTGCAAACTTGGACAATTACAACACTTGGACAAGCGCGTGTGGACGCTTGGTTTGGAGAAGAATCCGCTTATAAAGCTTGGGAAAAAACTAAGCAATGGGGTGGTTATTATGGCTCAAAAGGTGAACTTTGGGGAGTAGGATATTCCGACCAAGATGAGAACACAGTGTTTTCTGCAGAATGGACAGCGGGAGCGATCAATCTTGTGCAGTCTCTCATAACATCCTATAAAGAGAATCGCGAAATTACAACCCAGCTAAAACTTGATGAAAAAAGCATGCTAAGTCATTTGATCACGCTGCGTTCAGATTTTTATACTGATACTTTTAAAGATGTAAGTCCTAAAAATTATAACAAGTTATTGAATTTTCCGGATGATAATTTAGCTTTTCTCTATTCGAATAAGCGGTATTTTATCCCCTTTGGATGGTATGCAAATCCACTACCTAGCACCTGTGCTACCAGTTGGGCTTTGATGTTACAATTTGGATTTAATCCATTTAAGCTAGGTGGATGAAGTCTTGTTGATTCAATAAAAAAATTTATTAAACACACCTGTTAATCCGAAATTCAATTTATTATCAAAAAAAAGTTTTAAACTCAATACAAGATTTCTATTTTTTGCCCATATTTCCATTAATTAGTGTT
>JAJACO010000140.1 GCA_022601475.1 Chlamydiales bacterium | reverse complement strand
TCGAACAAGGCTTGAGATTAAAAAATCATTTTATCCTACCTATCCTGCCCGCCGTTAGGCGGATTTTGCCTATCCTGTTAGTAGAATCATCATGTGCAGTAAATCGAAGCAGTACAAAGCTTGAGTTGTTCAACGGTCTCAATTTGTATGATACGGGCTATTTTGACTATATTGCCAAACGCCCTGAGCTTCAAGAGGGGTTTGACGAGCACATGAGAGCGGTGTCTGCAGAAGAAGATCCTGTTGTTGCAGCCAGCTTACCACTTGGAAACAAAAAACACTGTGTGGATATAGGTGGTGGAAAAGGCGGTCTTTTGCGCGCTGTCCTCGATTATCATTCTCATATTAGAGGGGGAGTGTTTGATCTTCCAAGCGTAGCTAATGTAGAACTTGCCAACCTATCCAAACAGTACCAGGATCGATTTGAAATTTTTACTGGTAGTTTTTTTGAAACGCTTCCATTTAGCAGCGATGCCTTGATTCTTAAGCGCATTTTACATGATTGGGATGATGCTCAGTGCGTTAATCTTCTTTCTTGTTGTCGTGAAGCTCTTTCTGAAGATGGCGAGCTGTACATTGTCGAATCTGTATTAAAAGGTAAAGTAGACGCGCCTCTTATGCGAATCTTCGACCTATTATTACTCACTGTTTTTGGTGGCATTGAGCGCACCTCTGAGGCTTATGAGGCTTTGCTTGCGTCAGCTGGGCTGCGTCTTAAGCAAGTGATTTCTACAGAAACAGCGATGTCAATTCTTGTTGCCTCGAGATAGCTAAAAATCCCAACTTTTGAAGTAGGATGTGCGTCGTTAAAAAAAGCTTTGCTTTTGAGGTTTGAGATGTAAAATAGGTGGAAACCATCCATATCTCAAGCCTCCTAAATTAGTGTTTTTTTACTCATTTTTTTTAAGTTTTTTGTTACTTCCTCTGCTTTGTTTTGGTACCCTTTTAGAACATAACGGCTATGAAATGTGGCTGCAAGATTCGACTCAAAAGCAGATAAAAGATCATTTTGCGTATCGCATTGAAGTTGAATTTCGTTTTAGAAAAAATGCCTCTGAATTATATTCTACATATGCGCAATTTTTTCTAGTTCACCACCCCTATCACTGGCTAGAATGGACAGCGGGCTACCGTCATCAAAAGACATTGCAACCCGAAGAGGATCGATGGAAAACATCCTACAATCCGCTGGGTGATATTATCTTTTATTTTTCTACAGGAGAGTGGAAATGGCAGAATAGAAATCGTTTTCAATACTTGATCCACTCCTCCACTCCAAATATTTTGAGGTACCGTTATCGTTTGCGCTTAGTTTCTCCCTGGAAACTCACTCCTATTAAACTCATTCCCTTTAGCGATAATGAATTGTTTTTTGAAGAGCGTAAGGGGTTTTTTCAAAACAGATTTCTTGTTGGGACGTTGGTTGATCCTACCGATTATATGACTTTGGAGACATTTTTTATGCTGAGGTTTCAGGATGAGCGCGATAAATGGAGGCATCACAAAATTATAGGGATCTATCTTTCGTTAAAATTCTAATTATCCAGGTTTCTATGGGCTCTTTAACACGATCTCATATAGCCCGAATAATTTAGCCCGGGCTGTTGTGCGGTTATTGACTCTGCAAATTAGAGATTTGACGGACGAGTACCATCCATCCTTTACGCGATTGTTTGAGTTTTTTCTCTAAACTTAGTTTTTCTGCAGGGTCCTTGTTTTTTATCGACGGATCCTTCAGACGTTCAAAAAGCTGCATGAGTTCTTCGTACATGTCGCGCACCTTGGCCGCGAGAGCCTCTTGGTGCACATCTAATGAGTTGCGAAGTTGATCTAATAAGTTATCTTTTTGTTCGATCACCATTTTTTCATTGACCCGATTGGCCGGAATGCGATTTAGAGAACCTGCAAGCCCTATTTTTGAAAAGATCCAAATAGACCATTTAGTGGGGTCAAAATGGTACCAGCGAATGCCATTGCGATAATCGCGTGCAAATGTGTGATGATAGTTGTGATATCCCTCACCAAAGGTAAAAATGGAAAGAAAATAATTATCAACGGCCGACTGCTCTGTTGAAAAAGTACGTGTGCCCCAGTGATGCGCTAATGAATTAATAAACCATGTGCAGTGGTGGCACAAAAACATGCGTACTCCCAAGATGAAGAGAAAGCTTGTAAGATACGCTCCAGTGAGCCAGCCTATAAAAAGTGTGATAGAAAGGTTGGAGATAGCCATCCAAAGGACATAGTATTTGTGCTGATTCATCACTCTTGGATTTTTTGCAAGATCACGCACTAAGCGAGGATCTACCTTCGGTAATCTTTTGAACATCCACAGGATATGCGCGTGCCAAAAACCATCTTTTACAGAGTAAGGGTCGCGGTCTGTATCGGAGTAGGCGTGATGCAAACGGTGATCATACGCCCATGAGTAGGCGCTGCCTTGTACCGACATTGCAGAAAAGTAGAGCAGGATGCTTTCAAGCAACCAATGCGCTTTGTATGTTTGGTGCGCATAAAGTCGATGATAACTAATTGTCACGCTGATGCCAGTGACAAACCACAATACAATTGTTGTTGCCATAATTGGCCAGTTGATGGTCCCGTAAATAAAAAAGAAGGGGAGTGTCGCAAGAAGAACCAGGTGATAACCTACGATGAATAGGGTTGTTTTCCAGTTAATAGTGTTCATTTTTAGTATCCTCCTTTATGTATATACGGCTTTCTGCTTGCGTTAGCAAAAAAATATCTAAAATAGAGCAGTTCATAACTATAGCACAGATTATATTTTTTTGATGATGGGCGCTTTGTTTTTTTTGACACAAAAAAAATCCCTCATAAGGATGTATAGATCCTCAGAGGGATTAAAATTCAATTTTTTGCTTAGATCGCTAAAAATTAATTTGAGCACCTACATAAAAGCCTGAAAGATCAAAATTAGTATTACCAACTAGGTTGATGCCGTTTCTAGACTCATCTGCCCAAAAAGTTCTTTGGACAGCATCAAAATACCTGTCGGCTCGGTAGCCGCCTTCTATTTTCATGTGTAGGCATTCATTACAAAAAGCATAAGCGAATCCAGCTCTAAATCCAAGTCCTGGAAGGAAGTTGCAGATGCATTCATTATTTACATTCACGCCACTATCTGCATAAAACGTGTCACCTGTAAAGCTGTGGCCATGCATTTCTCCAATCAGAACACTTCCATGCACTTCTCCCTCAAATGAAAGGCATCCACAGAAGTTGTATGCTCCACCAAATCCTACGCGTGGCCCAACGCCCCAGACATGACTCTTCAAATCTATGTCGATAGAGCCAATTCTTAGACTTTCAAGTTCGCCTCTTTCAAAGTCACCTTGGTAGTGAATGGTTTCGTCGAAATCGAGTTCTGCCCAGCGAAGGCCGCAACGCATATAAACATTGTAACAACAACTGTTTTGCATGCACCAGTACGCATCTAGATCAACCGCGTTCCAACAGAACTCAAGCTGTGAACTGGCAAATCCATCTTGCAAGGAACTGGCTGCCTGATCTGGGTGACCGCGTGTAATCCAAAGCGTGTCGTGTCCAGCTACTGTCGTTGTGTCGCAATCTGTTGTGTTAATTCTTTCCCAGCGGATGGCAAGTTCGCTACAATTGCATAGTCTTGCTCCAATTCCCAACTCGAATCCTGTACTATAATCGGGAGAGTTGTTTTTTTGAGATCCCTTTGGGCAGTAACCTTTACTTGAGTTGTAATCTACAGATGAAGCACCATCTAATACTGTATAGTAGGTTCCTTCTGTACAAGGTCTTAAAAATAGAACACGCCCCTCGATAAAGGGGTCAAACTCCACGCAGCAACCACAACCAATATTGGCTGTTGCTGAAGCAAACAAACATCCTGTAATCAGTGATGTGAATAAAAAACGTCTCACGGTGCATTCCTCTTGGTTGAGATTATTTATGAATTGTCTAAAGCGATTATGATGCCAAAATTCTGTGCCAGCAGTTTTTTCTGGGGTTAACCGTGTCTAGATTTTTTTTTAACACGCTCTATTTCTGGGTAAAGTGGGATCT
>JAJACO010000014.1 GCA_022601475.1 Chlamydiales bacterium | reverse complement strand
TGCAAGCGGATTGGCGCAATCAGCTAAACCCGTGCATGATGGACATTTGCATGAAGCATTTATGACAAATGAAGCCTCAGTGACTCTACTACAAGCGATCGCTGCTGAACCCCCTCCCTTCTTGAGAGAAAAAGTGCCTTCTCAAGAAGATTCTGATTCTATATGGGTGGCTGGATACTGGGATTATTCTTTTGAGCTTAACAACTTTGTGTGGTGCTCAGGTAGCTGGCGCCGCCCTCCTCCGGGACACTCTTGGATTGAGGGGTATTGGACAAGATTGGACGAAGGTTGGGTACGTGTGCGGGGCTTTTGGAGCAAAGTAGCCGTTTCTGAACTCACCTACATTCCACTTCCTCCGCCTAACCAATTAAATGAAAACCCCTCCTCTCGCCCGGGCAAGAAGTATTTTTGGATGTCCGGGTACTGGAAATATGAGAAAAGTAAATACGTTTGGTATTCCGGAAAGTGGGAAAAAGCGGATGCTGATTGGATCTATTCTCCAGCTAGGTATATTTGGCGTCCAAATGGTTATGTTTTTGTGCCTGCTTTTTGGGATTATCCTCTAGATGAGAGGGGAAAAGCGTATCCATGTGTTCTTGTTCCTAAAAATCAGCGTGATATCACCTACACTCCCGAGATGGCTCTCGATCCCATGCAGATCATTGAAGAGTGCTTGATTTACTATCCCGATTATTATTATTTTTATTTCCACTGCTACTGCTTCCACAACGAATGGTGGTTTGGCTGTGATTGGTGCCCTCCCTGGTGGGCATGGGATTGGTGGTGGTTTTCTTGGTATGATCAATGGGCAATTTGGTGGTGGTGGACCCACCCTGGTTTTCCTGCCCCGATTTGGCTGCTCTCGGATATGATAGATCTTCTCTTTGGCCCTCCAGAGCCTTTGATTCAAGCGATTAAATCGCTTCATCCGCCTCTCATTATAGGCCCCGATGGAATGGCAACGCCTGAGGATCTGATTAGAGAAAACGGGGATGACGCTCCGGTGTTTCCACAAGACCCGGGCAATGTTCAGCAAGAGGCCATTAAAGAGGCCGGACAGGGGAGTACCGATAGACCGAGCGCTCCGCATGAATCATTTGAAGAATTGCAAAAAAAACCCGAACCACAGCCAGAGATGAAGCCCACGCCCCCCTCTTCGGCAAAGCCGGGTGAGCAACCTTCGCTCCCTTCAGAACCTCCACGCACAGTGCAGCCACCCCTAAAGCCAACAAAGCCGATCCGTCCAAAGCCCCCTGCAAGACCACAAGTGCAGCCGCACACACACACACCGCAACCGAGCTACCCCAGCCAACCGCAACAGCAACCTCGCTATCCAAGCCAACCACAGCAGCAGCAACCCTCCTATCAACCACGCCCTTACTATCCAAGCCGTCCTCAGCCGCAGCGGCCCCCTCGACGCCCGCGCCCGCATTATCCAAGCAGGCCACAAGGACAGCCTTCTCAGCCGAATTATCCAAGCAGGCCACAAGGAAGGTATCCTCAACCCTCTCAGCCAAATTATCCAAGCAGGCCGCAAGGACGGTATCCTCAACCCTCTCGGCCGAGTAGACCCTCCGCTCCGCAGATACAGCCTTACCAACCGAGCACACCGCAATACACGCCCAGAGGAACTCAATCGGAGATGTATTAAAACTGAGGAATGGAGATGAGAACAGTGATTCCATTTGCACCGGGATTGTGATGGGAGAGCGAAGCATTGGAGATATGAAAATATTCAGCACTTAAGCAAAAGTGGCGACAAACTTCGATGCCCGCTTCAAAGGAACTTTTAAATTCAATGGGGTACCCTAAATTTCTCCCCCCTCCTCTGTAATACAAACCGGGCAAAAAACTGGGGTTGATAAATACGTGCCGAATAGGATGTAAATCTAAGCCAAGCCCAGCACCACAAAAAATAGAACGTAATCTAGGAATAACCAAAGAAGCTTGGGGGCGAATCCATCCTAGGTACCGCCTTCCATGCTTGTAATTCATCTGAAACACGCCCCCGGAGTGATGAGGACCTGCATCATAATACCCTCCGCCCATAGAAATTAGAGGGACGGTACACTCGTTTGCATGTGCAACACACGCAGTGAGAACTAGAAAGCCAATGGCTAGCATTTTCATATCCCACCCATATCATATTACTTATTTTTTTAAAAACCTTGAATCAATTTAAAAACAAATGTATGAGTAAAATATGGATCAGCAAGAAGTACTCATCGTTGGATCGGGGCCTACGGGTTTAATGTTGGCTGCCGAGCTTGCCCGCTACGGCATTCAATGCCGCCTCATTGACAAAGCAGGCGCTCCTACAAAGCTCTCTAAAGCGCTTGTGATTCAACCAAGAACGCTGGAGATATTTCAGCACCTTGGAATTGTTGAGCGCTTTCTTGATAGGGGACTTAAACTTCATGCAGCCAATCCCATGAGTCAAAAAAAGAGACTCGCTCATGTAAAATTCGATCATTTGCCCACCCCATATCCCTTCATTCTCAGCCTTGAGCAGAGCCAAACAGAGCACCTGTTAACAGAACACCTCACCTCTTTAGGTGTGCAAATAGAAAGAGAGCAAGAGCTGCTCCACTTTGAGCAAACAGAGTCAGGAGTGGTAGCGACAGTGCACAATCTCAGCACGCAGAAGGAAGAAAAAATCCACACCAACTGGTTAGTTGGATGTGATGGAGCGCATAGCTGTGTTCGCAAACAGCTCAACCTCACATTTGAGGGCGAAGTTTTTCCGGATATTTTTTCGCTCGCTGATATTCATCTAGAATGGGAATATCCGCATGATGAACTCTTCTTTTTTTTGGAGCCCGATGGAGTGCTTGGGATTTTTCCTCTTCCAGAAAAAAACCGAGTGCGTCTAATTTTTCAAAACCGTGCTCTTTTAGCAAAAACTCCCTCCAACGCAGGAGTGATAGAGACAGATCAAATCCCACCTCCCACCCTCGAAGAGGTGCAAGCTGTTGTCGCAAAGCACATGGGGTCTCATGCAAAAGTGTATGACCCACAATGGCTCGCACATTTTCATATCAATAGCCGCATGACAAAACACTACCGCAAAGGAACTGTTTTTTTAGCAGGAGATGCTGCGCATATCCATAGCCCCGTCGGTGGACAAGGGATGAATACCGGTCTACAAGATGCATACAACCTCGCCTGGAAGCTCGCTTACGTGATTCAGAAAAAGGCAGCCCCCACCCTTCTTGATACCTATGAATTAGAGAGACAATCAGTTGGAAAAACACTGCTAGAGGCTACAAAAAAAGCTACCTACGCCGCCACCCTGCACAATAAAGCCGCTCTTTACTTACGAAACACTCTTGCAAACTATCTTTTACCTAGAATACAAAATAAACTTGCAACAGCGATCTCTCAAATCGGCATTAAGTATCCCCAAAGCTCTCTAACCAAAGGGGAGAAATCGGGCAAACGCGCTCCCGATGCATTGATCAATGGAGGAGAAACGACTCTCTATCAACTCTGGCAAGGCTCAAAAAAGTACCGCCTAGTTATTTTTAGTGCACAAAAAAACGCTCTTGATGAGTGCAAAAAAGACTACGATGTGACAGTGATTACAGACCTAACCGGGCCCGCCAAACGAGCATATGGAACAAATGCAGTTTACCTGATCCGTCCAGATGGATATATCGCAGAAAGCTATAGCTCAATCGCTAATACGCCTTGGCAAAAATAGCCTCTAACGTGGCCGGCTTGCCGGTTAAAATGCACGTACCCTCACTCCCGCTCTGCTCTAAAGGTAAACACCGGATGGTGACTTTGAGCTCTTCTAGCATTTTTTCGCTCGCTTCCTCACCGCACCATTTTGCTTTTACAAAACCCTCATTTTTAGCAAAAAAGGCCTTTAATTCATCAAAAGTCGAAAGACCAGTCTCAATATGTGCTTCGCGATATGCAAGAGCCTGCTCATAATAGCCTTGCTGAATACTCTCGAGTGCTTTTACAGCCTCTTGTCCAATCTGCTCGATCGAGACCTTGCTCTTTTCCTTGTGGGGACGATCGCGCCGAGCAACCATCATCGCATTAGCTTCTAAATCTCTCGGTCCCACCTCTATGCGTAAAGGGATGCCTTTTTTGATCCATTCCCAATTTTTTTCGCCGCCTCGTCGATCGCTCTTGTCAATCAGCACAGAAATAGGCTCTCCACAAAACAGCTCATTGCGCAAAATAGCAGCGACTTTTTCAGCATAAGCAAAGACATCCTTCTCTAACTCAGCCTTTGGTACAACCGGAATAATCACAACCTGCTGCGCAGAAATCCTCGGAGGAATGCGCACTCCATCATCATCTCCATGACACATGATCATCGCACCAATCATCCGCGTTGTGATGCCCCACGAAGTTGTGTAAGCGTACTGTAAATTTCCATCCCGATCGCTAAAGCGGATATTGGAAGCTTTAGAAAAACTCTGCCCTAAATAATGAGATGTACAAGCCTGTAATGCCTTGTAATCTTGCATCATTGCCTCTAGTGTATAAGTGGTGACAGCGCCAGGAAAACGCTCTCCAGGAGACTTTTCGCCTGCAATCACGGGGATTGCCATTACATTTTCTACAAAATCGCGATACACCTCGAGCATCTTAAGCGTCTCATCAACGGCTTCATCCTCTGTGGCATGAACCGTGTGTCCTTCTTGCCAAAGAAACTCTGTTGTTCGCAAGAAAATGCGAGGACGCATCTCCCAACGTACTACATTGGCCCACTGATTGATTAGAAGAGGCAAATCGCGATACGACTTGACCCACCTAGAGAAAGCCTCTCCCATCACTGTTTCGGACGTAGGGCGGACAATAAGAGGCTCCTCGAGCTCTCCAGAGGGCACGAGCTTTCCATCTTTTTCTTCTAAGCGATGATGAGTGACAACGGCGCACTCCTTGGCAAAGCCTTCTACGTGGGCGGCCTCTTTTTCAAGAAAGCTCAGGGGGATAAACAAAGGGAAATAAGCGTTTTGATGGCCAGTGCGCTTAATCTGAATATCCAAAAAACGTTGCATATTCTCCCAAATACCGAATCCCCAAGGCTTGATGACCATACAGCCTCGCACGGGGGAGTGCTCGGCTAAATCTGCATGCTTGATGACCTGTTGGAACCATTCTGGAAAGTTTTGAGAGCGTGTGGGTGAAATAGCAGTAGACATGACCTTTATCCGTAAAAAATTTGGATAATAGGTCATCTCTGTTGGATGCGCAAGCAAAAGGTGTTTCTACTGAGTGAAAAGCTTGATTTTTTCTTTAACAAACTAATGGAATTAAAAAAAATAATGATATACATTAATCTTTTTAATTGATATAATATGTGAAATTAATTTTTTAAAAAAATGGAGAATTATAATGGGTATTGGAATGAGTAAAGCGGATTTATTTTCTGCATTTATTAAGTATAATATTGAGGGTGTATCTAAAATATTTTCTACGGTATCTGGAATCCCTAATAAAATTACAGAATTAGTAAAAGATAGAATCAAACAGAAGCAAGCCGCCGCAGAAGCTGCTGTAGAAGCTGCTAAGAATCGATTTGTTCCAAACGTGCCTAAATATGATAGGACAGGTAGAATTTCTCAGGCTTGGAAAAACTCGATTTATATAAAAGTGCATACAAGGTCAAATGATACACAGGAGAAGATACAAGAGGTAGAAAAAATCCTGAATCCCCCCACGGATGAAGCCAACAAAGTTGTTTCAGATTCAAAGGCGCCGCCTAAACAAAAGAACGGTAAAATGAATCCGGATTACAAAGCTTACCTCAATAATAAGCTACCTAAACATTTTGCAGAAAAAGCAGAAAAAGCAGAAAAAACAAAAAAAGAAAACGAGCACATGTTCCTACAATTAGGTATAGACTTGAATTCAAATGAAGAAAATAACTCTCTATTTGGAGAAAGGGGGTCAGGCCTGACAGTCTGACATTCCTCCCTCTCTCACCTTTTTCAGAAAAGGGGGTCAGAAAAGGGGGTCAGGCCTGACAGTCTGACATTCCTCCCTCTCTCACCTTTTTCATGAGAAAAGAGACAGTTTTATTTGTCGCTAACAATTAAAAAATACAATTGACAAAATATAAACTATATACTGTAACATAACTATTAATTAACAGGTTAGATATGAATACAATAAAGAATAAAATATCAGAATCATACTCGAGCTTTACTACATCAGGTCCTATACCACAGTTGTCGGAAATGAATTTCGTAAATCATTATGGTGTCTCAAGGAATTGCTCTTCTAAGGTCGTGTACCAACCGGAGGCTTTAACTGAAAAGTTTAAGTCTAAGGGACTCAGGAGATTGATGCATCTTGCTGGTGTGGTGGCTTCCCCCATTTTCTCAGTATTAAATATTACTTTTGGCCTTATACTGTCTGTCCCCGGGCTTGTGGGAATGGTGCCTTTTTGTGGAGATACTTTAACCCCCTTGCGTCAAAAATCGTTTAAATTGCTAACCGCTGGAAGCGGAGGTCTGCTCGCCATTCCTTTTTATTCGTTGCTAAAATTCATTAATCCCGAAGCAAAAATAAATTGCGGAAAAAAAGAAATTACTATAACGGACATGATTTGGAATAGAATAGAGCCTCAGGCCGATAAACTTAATAAACAAGGAGTTTTAGGAAGTCTCGCTTCGCGTGGGGTATATGTTGCACTTCTGATAACAACCATTGTGACCCGTGTGTTCGATTTAGTTGTCGCTGTGATACTTGTGCCGGCTAGCTTATTGACGGGCGGAAAATTTAAAGTGTTAAACGAGTCAGTTTTTAAAGGTCTGGGTGTTGGTGCTGTTGTCAAAGATATTTATTATTGCACGCTCAAGATCATTAATCCATCCATCAAATTTAGCAACACAACAGACGAGACTGCTTCGAGCGAAAAATAGGAGTCAGACCTGACAGCTTCCTATTAACGTAAGTTTTACTTGACAGAACATATTGGTTTGTCATCCTTGTTAGATTCAATCACAAGGAGACAATCAATGAGCGCTATAGACAACAGTGAATTTAAAGATTTAGATCTTGGGGATAAAAGACTTAACG
>JAJACO010000139.1 GCA_022601475.1 Chlamydiales bacterium | reverse complement strand
GCACTTTGTCGAACAAGGCTTGAGATTAAAAAATCATTTGATTCTGCCTATTCTGCCCGCCGTCAGGCGGATCCTGTTAATTTGAGATTCAAGTTGATAAACATCTTACTTCCAAAAGCTAAAACCCAAAGTTCAGGTTAATAGAGCATTTTAGAACCTGTTCACCTCAATCAACCGGAGAGAAAATCCCCAAAGTTCCTGCTATCTGATTGAAGATAAAAATATCAGCGTGTAGTTTGACCTACACAAAAAAAAGAGACTCTCTTATGAAGGGATAGACTGAATTTTAATGAGGAAAGAGACGTGATCAAAATTTCAATACTCGCTTTTTGTATGGCTTGCATGTTTAGTATGTGCCAATCTAAAAACAAAATAGAAGATGAAGTGCTCGAGGGAACCGGGATTGAAAAGCATGAAATCGAAGAATTTAATTTTGGTCCGAATCCAGATCAATAGCCCCGATTTTTTTTGTTAGATACTCTATGACTGAAGCTGCTGTAGCGGGGTTGGCAGCGATTTTGTCTTGATTAGAAAGATGTTTTGTCTCTGTTAAGAGATTGAGTAAGTGCATGCTTTTTTCCAATTGTAATTGAGGGTTTTGTGCAGTTGCGATCTCTTCGAGAACTCGATTGAGTTGACCGATATCTCCAGGGGGAGATTGGACGGTTAAAAATGTGTGGGCAGGTTCAGGATCTATTTTTTCTTTTTGGATTTCTACACAACGTGTTAGAAAAGAAATCCAGTAGTTAGTGTGTCTTTTCTCATCGCGTAACAGATGTAAAATATTAGAAGTTTGTTGTTTTGAGAAATTGCTAATTTTATCTAATTGAGAATAATAAGATATTAATATTTCGAAAGCTTGGCATTTTTCATATTTTTGGCCGATGTTTTTAACGCAGGCTACTAACGATTCAAATGCATTGTCTATTTGAAGGTTTGTACGGTAAAAATAGGCGTATAGAAAAGGTTTTTGCAGAGCATCAAATGAGCTGATCTTTTCGATTTCAGAACTAAAATCGGGTTCGATATCCTTTGGATCCATGAGGTAATGCGTGATTCTTTGCTGTTGAGTTTGCTCCTGGGACAGAAAAAATTCTGCATATAAATTTGCAATTGTTCCTTTTATTTTGATGCAATGGAGTAAAAAGACTGGAAAGTCTGTTTGCTCGGCATTTAGTTTGAGCAGTTGTAGGCGTGTTTTTTCATCGTGTAGATGTTCTTGAATGGGTTCGATAAATGGATTGAGCTTTGCTCCATAGGTGGTTTTAAAAGGAGAGAGGGTCAGCTCAATGATCTGCTCGCGAAAGTTGGGGTTGGTAAACGTGTATTGGCTAGGCTCTTGCTCTCTTAGCTTTGGGTGTAACTTGTCTAAAAAGGAGCTGTCAAGCGGCTTCCAATCAATCAGTAGTTGGAGCCAAGACAGCTCTTGACCATCTATATATAGAGCGGGCTTAGAGACTAAAAGCAGAAGGAGGTAAAAGTGCTGTTCATGACTCATCACAGCCTTGTGTTTAGGCTCTAAGCATTGAAATAAAAGCTCCGTTGTTACAACGGGTTCAAAAGAAGAGGTGGTTTCGCATAGCTGAGCTATAAGCAGTGTGATTGTTTTAAGCTCTTCGAGCGAGCGAGCATCTTCTGCTAGAGCAAAAAACAAATTATAGATTGCATTCTTATTAGTAGTAGGCCTTAGAGCATTGAGTTTTTTTTCGATTAATTCAAAGTTATCTGTATCGGATTTGCACATTAAAAAAGAGAATAACAATATGTTATTGACGCGCGCCTTGTAGTCCTGAAGAAAGTCGACAATATGAGCGTTAGTGCATGATTTTGCTCTGTTTTGTTGTAGGGAGTTTTCTAAAAAGAGGATTTTTAAACAGTCAAAGCGTGTTCTTTCGGTAGTCAGTAGTTTTGTTAATTCATTCTGAAGAATTTTGTCTAAATTAAAGGAGCAACTGCGTAGCGTGCGATCAATCACATAGTCTTGAAAAGAAGGGAATGTTTTTGCGTGGCTCTTTTCATCGTTATTCCATTTTAGTCCGACAAGGGTTGGATGTAGAGAATTTAGGAGCGATGTAGCAGATTGCTGCTCTCCTTGCGACCAATCTACAACGAGTTGAAGCCAGCAGAACGGTTCTTGATTTCCCATCCACGCCTTGTGAAGAAGTAAAAAGTGTACAGCGTGAGATTTTTGTTCGGACAAGGCTTCGTTTTCGGATTGCAAGCTGTTAAACAGCATTTGAGGGGTGATCGTTGAGGTTTTTCTCAACATTTCATCGAATAATAGAGTCGTTAACTTAAGTGCTTCAAGAACGGTATCATTGTTCGCAAAAGTCAAAAATAATTGATCGATAGATTCTTCTGAAATTTGTTTTTCTATAAGATCTCGGTTGAGTTGACGATAATCACGCATTAAAAATTCATAAGCTATGAAAGAATCAAATTTTTTGTTTTGAAAAAGGACGCATTTTTGCAAAAAGGTGAACAAGTAGGCTGCATCCAATGCCTCATTATAGAGTAGAAAAAATAAGTTGGGATGGAGCTTTTCTGCGAAGTCACTAATGCTATTGAGTGTGTCCTGAAATTCTTTGCGCTTTTCTTCAGAGTGATTGACGCTTGAAACTAAAATAAAAAAAGTAACCTCTTGAGTATATTTTCGAGCGCGCCGCTTTAGAAAAGTATACCAAAAGTTAATGCTGAAGTCCGGGTTGCGATAGCATGCAAATAGAAGTGGTTTGAGTAGGGGATCAAAAATATGAATTTGTGAGAGTGTATCATGAAATTCTTGATAGTCATTACTCGTAGGTGTTTGTAGATAACGTTGGATCCTTCTTTTTTTCCAATCGGCATTTTGACTTAACATATCTTTGAGTAGAGGATACTCTTCTCCATTGCGTGTTTTGCTTCCTTGATTAAAGCACTGAAAGAGAAAGACAAGTAGATCTGATGAGCGGTCGCCTGGAATGATGTAGTTTTCGAGCGCACCCTTGGTATGCAAAAGGTATAAAAGATCGAGCCTCACCCGTTCATCTTTGAGAATATGTTTAAAGTCATTTTCATAAGTAATCAAAATAATGGGATATAGTGTCTTAAAGCCTCGGATTGTTCGATCAATGACATACTCTTGGAAGAGATCAAATTGAGCGGCATACTGTTCTTCAGCAGGATTTGCAGTCCATATCATAAAACTTTTTGGCAGTGCATCATTCCAATTTTGGACACGTTTTTTATGGCTCTCGCATTGCCCCCAATCAGTGACAATTTGTCCCCATGTGATCGATGCGCCCTCTTCAATCAGCGCTGTATGGAGATTAAGAAGTCTACACAAAGACAATTGCCGAACAGCCTCTAATTGATACTTCTTGATTTCACTGTTAGAAAATAAGAAGTGAGTGGCATTTATTTGCTGATCTTCTAGTTCTTTTTCACCTATCTCTTGGTAGGGAAGGGGGCGAGTTTGATTAGCAAGAGTGATTTCTTGATAACAAAGCGTTTTGGACTCTTCCTCAGTAGGTATTTTGATTTTTTCTGCCCACGTGCGAAGAGCTTTATTTTCGTTCATTGCAATGAAGTCAGCTAAGGTTGAGTTTTGATCAAAAGAATTTTCTCGAATTTCTTTACACCTTAAAAATTGACTGACAAAATATGTTAAGAATTCCTGGTCTGGAGTTTTTTTATTTTTTTTAAATCTCTGTACGAGAGAGAGGCTAGAGGGTTTATTTTCATTTTTATAATACATAACGGCTTGTTCACCGAAGATTTGAACAGCAAGAGCAGCGGCTACAGTTAAATCATCCTCAGATGTGAACTTTGTAAAATGATTGCTTATCCATTGATCCGTTTGAGGAGGGATCTTATTGAACACTGCCCAGCGTCTCCTCAATCAATGTGAATATATTTTGAAATGCCAGCACTTCTGAGATGTTTTGAACACGCGGTTTTTTTTCTGGAGGGAGGCTTTCATATTGGGCGAGATCTCGTCCCGTGCGCAAACCTAGTGCAGACCAGATAGTAAAATCTAGAATTTCAGTTCCAAAAGAGAGGTGCGTAAGGTGACTACTCCCCACATTGATTTTTTGTGTCGCGTAGTAATACAAATATAGAGGATCTACTCCTGCAAATGCAGGATTATGCAAGAGGCGGTAGGCAATTTCCCGCATGAGAGGAGAGCTTTGTGCAACCTTAAACGCTTTATCGGTGGCCAGTGTAGATGCATATCCGATCGCAATGCCCCCTACAAAGCTTGAAATCGCAATGGTATCTACTTTTGTGTGATTTGAGAGCGTCAAAACCTGCAAAGTGGCTAGCCCTGCACTCGTGCCTAAAACGCGCGTCCCCATCCAGAGTCTTTCAAAGAGTCGACGTTGTGTGGAGAGGGCTTTTTTGGGAGGGGGCCTTTTTGTCAATGAGTCGACAAATGTTTGGCGAAGATGAGAACTTTTTATTCCCTGTAATACCCCTGCACCCGCTAGTGTTTTCCAATTAGGATCAAAAAATAGTGCAGCAATCCCGATTGAGCTAAATAATCCGAGAGATTCAAAGGCGATACGGCTGATTTTTAAAGAAAGAGGGGGTTGTTCATCTACTGATTTATAGAGTCTAAAATGCTCTTCTACATCCTTGTATTTTTTTTCTACTTGATCAAATAGCGGTTGTGTGATGGCTGCGGTTAAAATGAGTGTTCCAAAGTCTACTAAGACTTTTTGGACTACCTGGTCAGTCATTAGGTAGGAGCTTCCCAGCATTCCCCCTCCCACAAGCAATTTACAAGGGGTTTTAATCCATCGAAAGCCTTTAGAATTGCATAAAAGTTTTTGTTGGGGTTCGGAATACGATCCGCAGCTATCGTGATTTGACATAAGAGAGAGTCCTTCACGTTCTGCTTTGTCTTTAAAGGTTTTTGTGACGTAGGAATTGACAGCTGAGGCGACTTGAATGCCAAATAAAATCATGAATACATTACCGATCCACTGTTTGACTTCTGGATCTATGGTATTGAGATAGATTTCTGTGAGGAGGTAGTAGAGAGGAATCCCCAAGCGCCAACTTTCGAGTCGAATGCGTGTCATGACGCTACGTGGGCACCCAATGGCGGTGAGCAGGGTAGTGAGGCTGGCTCCCATTCCAAAAGATGAAAGTGTGCGAATGGTGCGTTCGGTTAGAGTGCTTGAAACAGTTCCGTTCGTTGTATAGGCCATGCCGATTCCAGCTCCCACTGCAGTGATTAAGGTGGTGGCTGTCCCAATCAATCGGCTGGGTATGGAGGAGGAGTTCTCATCGATTACGGCATAAAGGGATTCTTGATCGTCGTTAATAGACGGGGAGGAGGTAAGCCACGATGGGCAAAAAGAGCGGCAGATATTCATTTCAACTCCAGGTGTTCAGGTGCGCAATAGGTAAGTATCAAGGTTTTCGTTGGAGCATCCACCTTAACATCTTCTTTACTTATCGTAAAGTTTTATCTAATCGGTAGATTTGGAGTCAATTTTTTTAGAAAGTCTTCGCATGGAAGACAAATGACTTTATCTTCTTGCAACGGCGTGTTGCCGCGGTAGAGGAGAATGGGTTTGCATTCGGGATAATCTTCGATGAAATTTTTAAGCCCGCGTAAATCTTTAGGAGAGATTTTTGTCCCATTTTTGACCTCGATAGCCCAAAATCCGTCCTCTCCGTAAACGATAAAATCCACCTCAAGACCTCCCTTGGTGCGCCAGTAAAAAACTTCATATTTACCTCTTGTATATGCGCACCAAGCTTGCAAGTGCTGGAGCACCAGTCCTTCTAGAGCACATCCCTCTATTTCTGTTTGTTGATCCATCGGTCCTGTTCTGCGCATCACCTGAAAGACTCCGCTATCAAAGAGATAGAATTTAGAATGAGAGACGAGGGTTCTTTTTGCCCGTCTTGTAAAAACCGGAATTTCATAGGAGAGGAGTAAGTCTCTTAAAATCCCCAAAAAGTTTTCTGTAGAAGAGCGCTTCACTTCACATTCTCTGGATATATTTGAAACACTCAGTGTTGAGGCGTGTGCAAAGGCAATTGTGGATAAAAAACGGGAGAAGTGGCCAATGTGGCGAACTAAGCCTTCAAATTGCACTTCTTCCATGACATACAAGTTGACATACGATTCTAACACCTCAGCTTGATCCTCTTCGTCCCAAATAAGAGGTAACATTCCAAATTTTAGGGCCTTTGCTAGATCGAATGTATCTCCAATTTCGGATGCCATAAAAGGGTGCATTGATTTTTTAATCGCCCTGCCGGCTAAAAGATCGACTCCCTCTCGTCTTAATTTTCTAGAACTAGACCCTGTAAGAATAAATTGGGTATCTCTTTTTTCTTCGATGAGCGCATGAATAATGGATAAAAGCTCCGGCACTTTCTGGATTTCATCAATAATTACATGGCTTTGGTTTTCTAGTGCATCAATAACTTTAATCAGCTCTTCTGGATACGCTTCAAATCGACGTCGTTGATCTGACTTGAGTAGGTCGATGTAGAGAGCTTTTGGGTAGTGTTTTTTTACCCAGGTTGACTTTCCAGTGCCTCTTGGACCGAAGAGAAAAAAACTATGTTTATTCGGCGGTTTAAAAAATCTTTTGATATTAGGCATTCAATCCACCCTTTTTGGCGATTTTAGCAAAAAGGATGGAATTTTTCAAGTGCTACCCGCAAAAAGGATGGATTTTTTCAGGTAGCACCCGAAAAAATCCATCCTTTTTAGAACTCTGCGTGACCTGGAGCGCGAGGAAAAGGGATCACCTCGCGGATATTTTCAAGCCCTGTGACAAATTGCACAAGTCTCTCAAAGCCAGCTCCAAAGCCCGCGTGCGGCACAGATCCAAATTTACGCAGCTCTAAGTACCACCAGTAGTGATTTTTATCGAGATCCATCAAGTCCATTTTATGAGAAAGTATATCCAGCCGCTCTTCACGTTGGCTCCCTCCAATGATTTCGCCCACTCCGGGGACGAGTACATCCATTGCGGCGACTGTTTTTTCATCGGGATTGCTACGCATATAAAAAGCTTTGATCGAGGCTGGATAGTCGCTCACAATGATCGGTTTTTTAAAGTGTTGTTCACATAAATAACGTTCGTGCTCCGATTGCAGATCGCATCCCCAGTGGATAGGGAATTCAAATTTTTGGCCGCATTTGAGTAGAATATCGACAGCTTCTGTGTAGGTAATGCGCTCAAAAGGGTTGTCGATAATGCTTTGAAGCCGCTCCACAGTGCCTTTGCACACAAAGCGGTTAAAGAGATCCATATCCTCCGCGTTTTTTTCTAAAACGTCCTTAAAGATGTATTTTAGAAACTCTTCTGCAAGATCCATGTCATCGTTGAGGTCTGCAAAGGCCATTTCAGGTTCGATCATCCAAAATTCGGCCAGGTGTCTAGAGGTGTGCGAATTTTCTGCCCGAAAGGTGGGGCCAAAAGTGTATATATCGGAGAGAGCAAGGGCATAAATTTCGCCGTTGAGTTGCCCAGAAACTGTGAGATACGCCTCTTTGCCAAAAAAGTCTTGAGAGTGATCGATGGCCCCGAGTTCATCGCGAGGAGGATTGGCTTTATCGAGGGTGGTCACCTGAAACATTTGGCCGGCTCCCTCACAGTCAGAGGAAGTAATAATTGGTGTGTGGATGTTTAAAAAGCCTTTATTTTGGAAAAAATTGTGAGCGGAGTTGGACAAAGTATTACGCACACGGGTTACAGCGCCTAGAGTGTTTGTGCGGGGGCGCAAGTGTGCGATAGAGCGTAAAAACTCAAAAGAGTGCCGTTTTTTTTGTAGGGGATAGGTTTCTGGATCGGATGCTCCGATGAGCTCGATGTGTGTGGCGTGCACCTCGATGGCTTGATTGGCACCGGGGCTTTCCACCACCTTACCGCGAATAGCAACGGATGCGCCTGTTGTGATGTGGGGCATGAGCGTTTCATATTCGGGAATGGACTGATCTGCGATCACTTGTAGATTAGAGAGGGTGGAGCCATCATTGATTTCGATGAAGGTGAATTTTTTTTGGTTACGGATGGTACGTACCCACCCCTTGATGAGAACCTCTTGATCGATTTTTTTTGGATCTTTGATCTGTTTGATTTTTAAACGCATTATTTTTTCCTTCGGGCAAATTCACGGAGTCTCCAGATCTCTTTGTCCCATAAAGGGCAACCACCTGGAGTTTCAAGATATTTAGGGAGATCGCGGGTGAGTGGTGAGGTCATGAGGAATTCAAAGCACTCCAAACCAATTTCTCCTTCGCCAAGAGGGGCGTGTCGATCTCTGCGAGAGGCGAGCTCTTTCATCGAATCGTTGAGATGAAATGCATAGAGATGGCGCAGCCCTACAACACGGTCAAATTCTTCAAGCGTTTGTTGCCACCCTTGTGCTGTGCGGATATCATAGCCTGCAGCAAAAATATGGCATGTGTCGATGCAGACGCCAACGGGGAGTTTATGCTCTGTTCGCTCGATGATATAGGCGAGTTCTTCAAAGGTGTAGCCAATTGTCGAACCCTGCCCGGCCGTTGTTTCGAGCAGCAAGCGCACCTCGTCGTCCTCTAACGCTTCTTCATTTAACAGCATGCCCTCTATGATCAGATCCATGCATTTTTCGCGAGGGCTATCTAAAGCAGCTCCGGGGTGAAAATTTAAATAGGTAATCCCGAGGTTTAAACAGCGTTCGATCTCTTCGGCAAAGGCTTTATGACTTTTAGTGACAACTTCCTGGTTGGGAGAGCCGAGATTGATCAGATAGCTGGCGTGGCTCATGATAGCGCGTAGGCCGGTTTCATCAAGAGTTTCTTTAAAGAGTTCGATGCTCTCTTCAGTTAATGCTTTGCCTTTCCATTGCTTTTGGTTAGCGGTAAAAAGTTGAATCGTGGTGGCGCCAATTGTCTTACCCTCGATCAAAGCGTTATGAGGTCCGCCTGCGGCTGAGGTGTGCGCTCCAATCAAGAGTTGATCTACAGGTGTCTTTTGTGTCATAAATAACCCCTTATAAAAAGGAACAATTCTACACGATCTTCTATGCTGATTCAAGACTCAACTCGCACGATTGCCAAAAGCGCCAAATATTTTTTTTCGGGCACTTTGATTAGCCGCTCTACGGGGCTGATACGCGAAGTGCTGATGGCAGCAATTTTTGGAACGACTCCTGCAATCGCCGCCTTTTGGATGGCTTTTCGCTTTGCACACCTTTTGCGCCGTATCTTTGGAGAGGGGGCGCTCCATGCAGCTTTTGTGCCTCATTTTGAAAGCTTGAGGGATAAAGATCGGCAGTTGGCTGCCCGTTTTTTTTATGATCTCTCCTTCGGTGTCACGGCTCTATTGCTCTTGTTAACGGTTTTTATCGAAATAATTTTAGGATCGTGTCTTCATTTCCTAGATTTGGAACCGAATAATATAGAGGTGATGCGTCTTACGATGATCATGCTCCCTGCGCTTGTATTTATTTCGCTCTATGCGCTCAACACCTCTCTGTTAAACTGTGAAAAATCCTATTTTTTGCCCAGTGTGGCCCCTGTGTGTCTCAATCTACTGTGGATTTTAGCGATTGTATTGTTTTTGCATCAACCGATGCAAAAAGCAATTGAGTCACTTGCAATGATTATTGTATTTGCATTTGCACTTCAGTGGATGGTTACTCTGCCCAAAGTATTGCGCTATCTCTCTGACAACTTGCAAAAAAATTGGACGGCCTCCCGCTTTTCTGTTCAAGAAATTTTGCGTCTACTACGCCCTTTTGCATTGGGGATTGTTGGAGTGACAGCGATGCAAATAAATAGCGCGTTAGATACTCTATTTGCGCGTGCAGCTGATCCGGAAGGGCCAGCGTATCTTTGGTACGCTCTGCGCATACAGCAGCTGCCACTCGCTCTTTTTGGATTGGGGCTTACAGGAGCGTTACTTCCACCCCTTGCGCGTGCAATCCAAAAAAACGATCAAAATCAGTACCTTCATTTTCTTAATTTTGCTCTTAAGCGCACGCTGATCTTGTTGCTGCCTATGACAGCAGCGCTTTTTGCTTTGGGGCTGAGTGGAATTAATCTTGTCTATGGGCATGGCGCCTTTTCGCAACCTGCAACCTTGCAAACAACCGCGTGTTTATGGGCGTATGGGGCGGCTCTTGTACCTATGACATTGGTTTTGATTTTTGCTTCAGCCTTTTATGCACAAAAAAACTATCGTATTCCTACAACTTTGGCTGTGCTCACAGTTTTGCTAAATATGGGGTTCAACGCCCTTTTTGTGTACGTGTTTCATCTAGGAGCGCAGAGCATTGCAATGGCAACAGCTTTTACAGCTTTTATTAACGGAGGGCTTCTTGCATATTTTTTAAAAAAAGAGCAAGGAATGGACTTGCGAGGGGTAGTGCCTCTTTTGTTTAAAGTGCTCATCGCTTCTCTTGTATCTACAATAGTGGCGCTTGTATTGGGCTTTAAGCTTGTGCACGAAAACACCCTTCCTTGGATATTGGGACAACAAATGCATGTTTTTCCTCGTCAAATTGGGTCGCAGCTGATCGTTTTTACTGTAGTGGGCGTGAGTTTTGCAGGCGCTTTTTTGTTGTTAGCCCGTTTATTACGCATTAGGGAATTTTTTGATTTATTTTTTGCAGATAGTCACATTCCGGATGCAGAAAAGATATAGCAAAATCAATTGAATAGTTTACATATTAGCCTAGCCTTCTGGTTTTAGTTGTTAAAAATAAGAGGTTTGTATATCTTTCTTTAAATTTCTGAAAGAATATGATTGAACTGATCTACTAACAGGATGGGCAGGATCCGCCTGACGGCGGGCAAGATAGACAGTGAGGATTATACTCATTATGAGGAAACTGCGTTTGCCTGAAAGGCCCCATGAACAAAGAGGATTCTTCTTCTGAAAAAGGGCTGTTTTCAAGAGAAATCCAAACAAATCCCCT
>JAJACO010000138.1 GCA_022601475.1 Chlamydiales bacterium | reverse complement strand
TGCTAATAGAGAATTTTTGGGGATTTTTGTCCAGGCCACTTTAGTGGCCGGCAGTTGGGGGATCTCGAGCGAAGATAGTACATATGGTACAGAGAGCGAGAGATCTCTCAAATGGGGCAAAAAGGTTCCAAAACGGACGCAAGCTTGAGTTATGCAACGATCTCAGTGCTATTTGTCGAGGAAAGCTTTGCTTCTTTCCTCGGCATCCGCCTTCTCAAAGAAGATCCGCGTTTGCTCCACAACAACTGTAGACAAGGCAACAATCCCAATCAGATTGGGCAGTGCCATAAAAGCATTGGCAATGTCTGCAAACGCCCAGACAACTTCAATAGGGATTGCCACACCAAATACAACGACAATACTAAAAACAAGCCTGTAAAATACAATACAATAGATTTTGTTCCAAACAGGTACTCACAAGACTTTTCTCCGTAGTAAGCCCACCCAACAATCGTAGAATATCCGAAGAGAATACTCCCCAATACAACAATCCATCCACCATAAGGAATCACCGTATCAAATGCAGCCATTGTAAGCGGAGCACCATTCAAGATGCGGCCATCCACTCCAATCAGTCCTAGGACATGAGTGACGGCCAGTGCCAGCCCCGTAAAGGTGCATACAACTGTAGAAAGAAAGGACCCCGTCATAGAAATCAAGGCTTGGCGACCGGGAAGGTCTGTTTTTGCCGCGGCGGCAGCTATTGGAGCGCTCCCGAGGCCCGATTCGTTGGAAGAGACTCCTCTCGCAACTCCCATCTGAATCGCTAACATAATTGTAGACCCGGCAAACCCTCCAACAGCAGCTTGGCCCGTAAAAGCTGAGTTCAGAATCGTCATCACAGCTTCCGGTATAAGGTCATAGCGGGCGATAATCACAACCAAACTGCCTAAAATATAAAAAACAGCCATGATTGGCACTAAAAAGGAAGTGACCCCCCCAATCGATTTAATTCCCCCGATGAGTACAAGTCCTGTACAGACTGATAAAATAATACCGGTTATCCAAATATTCAATCCAAAGGATGTTTGCACTGCTGCGGCAATTGAATTAGATTGTACCAAATTCCCCGTAAAAAAGGCTGTAATTGCTGCGGCAACTGCAAAACAAATTGCCAGCCATTTCCATCCTAACCCTCTTTCTATGTAATACATAGGCCCGCCGGCCATTTCACCCCGATCGTCTACTATGCGGTACTGAATCGCTAAAATCGCTTCACTATACTTAATGGCCATGCCAATGAGAGCTGTGATCCAAAGCCAAAATAGAGCACCCAAACCACCCATTGTCACAGCTGTGGCAATCCCTGCAATATTACCAATCCCGATCGTTGCAGCAAGTGCTGTCATCAAAGCTTGGAAGTGAGAGATGTCCCCTTCTGCATCGTCATCGTGCCGAGTAAAAGCGAGTTTTAACGAATAAATTAACTTTCTAAACTGCAACCCTCGCAGCTTAAATGTTAAAAAAAGCCCGGTTCCCAGCAAGATAACGAAAAGGGGCTGCCAAACCCATCTGTCAATTCTAAATAACCAAAAAGTAAATGTTTCCATAAAGAAATGTAGATAAAGTAGAGGGAGTTATACCCACTCGAAGAAATCTCGTCAACGCTATTTCCTAAAAATTCTTTATTCTGATAGCATGACGCTCTATGACTGTTGTATCTTTTGAACCGGAAGTCCTCGCTAAGAGCCTACCTACTCCTTTTGAACTTCAAAAAGCAATCCCCCTGTCTGATGTGCAGTCAGCATTTATTGGTCAATCGCGTAAAACTCTTGAAGCCATTCTAAATGGTAGAGATCCTCGTAAAATTTTAATTGTCGGCCCTTGCTCTATCCACGATTATCGGGCAGCTGTAGAATACGCGCATCTACTCTCGGATCTTTCAGAAAGAGTGTCGGATCAATTTTTTATTGTTATGCGTACTTATTTTGAAAAACCGCGTACAATTGGAGGATGGAAGGGGTTTTTATACGATCCCGACTTGGATGGTTCGCATAATTTAGCCAGGGGCATCTCTCTCACCCGTCAGCTGCTTTCTGATATCACAGATCTATCCATTCCTGTTGGATGTGAATTACTTGAACTCAATACTTCTCATTACTACTCCGATTTTTTATCTTGGGGGTGCATTGGAGCACGCACAAGTGCCTCGCCCCCTCATCGGCAACTTGCAGCTTCTCTTGACTTTCCTATTGGTTTTAAAAATAGTACAGATGGAAACGTGACCCCCTCTATCCATGGAGTTTTAGCAGCCAGTACTCCTCATGTTTATTTAGGAATGGGGGTAGATGGGCAAGTGACTCGTATAGAAGCTGAAGGCAATCCCTTATGCCACCTAGTGCTCAGAGGAGGGACTCAGGGGCCTAACTACTCTGAAAAATCCCTGAAGACAATTGTTGAAAAGTGCAATCTTGCCGGTATTCGAGATCGGTTAATCATCGACTGTTCTCACGACAACTGTCATAAAGAGCACAGGATTCAATCTCCTGTTCTTCAGTCGCTTGCAAAAAATCTCTCTCGAGGAAACACCCAAATCATGGGACTGATGCTAGAGAGTAATCTCAAAGAGGGACGCCAACCGATCTCCTCAAATCTTGAATATGGAATCTCGGTGACAGATCCCTGTTTAAACTGGGAAATTACAAAAACTCTGATTCTTCAGGCTCATGCACTTATACAAAAAAAATCGTATTCTCAAATCTAGAATTAGCGCTTAAGTCGTTGATATACAAACACAAAAAAATCTATTATCTTTATTTAAACCTCAAAGCCAACTTACATAAAATTAATTATATGTAATTTGTTTGAAATAAATACTTTAAAAATTTTATGATGAATATAAGTAAACAAGTATACAAACAACTAGTTATTGTACTTTTTATTTAAAAAATTCAACTAAGGAGATTATTATGAAGAAGTGGTTTGTTATAGGTGCTTTTTTATGTGGAATTCTTGGAGCTCAAACGATGTCCGCAGGTAACATGCACATGAACGGTTATAGATCTGACATGAACATGGGCGGTTCTGGATGTGGCCAGTGTTGCGATGAGCCTACTGGTGAGTGTTACTGTAAGTATGTGCGCTATGAGCCATGTTATTATAATACATACCGTTGTGAAGATGAATGGATCCCATGCGAGAAAAAATGTTGCCGTTATGTGGATGAAGAATATGACGTTCAAAAATGCAGATATGTTCCTGAGTACTACACAGTAAAATGCTGCCGTAAAGTACCTGAGTACTACTGCACAACTGAATACAAGTGCCGTAAAAAACAAATTTGCGAGCCTCAGTGCAAATATGTTCCAAAAACTTATTGGAAACATTCTTGTGGATGTAACACAGGTTGCGGATATTAAGAAGTAATGAGATTTGTTGGGTGAGCCCTGTGCTCACCCAACTTTCACTCCTTTCAAATGGGGCGAAAAGGTTCCAAAACGGACGCAGGCTTGAGTTATGCAACGATCTCAACAATAGGACAGTCTCGAACGAGGAGACTCAGCCCTCTTCCGACGCAGATACAGCTGCTCAATCTATATTTTCTCAAAGCCAATCAAGCCTAGAAATCGAAAACGTCGATCTCTTCTGCAAAAATAGAAAAATTGAACCCCAAGAAAACCCTGAGATGAGCGAGCAATTTTTAACAGATCACATTGCTTCTACTATTTTATCCGCTGAAAATCCCAAAAGCTATCCAATCTTGCTTATTCGATCGTCTCATATTCAATGTGGATGAGCTCAGCCCATAGATGATTGGCCCACTCTTCTATCACACATCCATCCTGAATCAACTCCACTTGATACGCCAAAATCCCCTCACGACACCAATAATCACAATTCACAAGCTGATAAACCCAATATCCCTTTGATCCTTCAATCCAAGTTTGGATTGTTTCCATTTCTCGGTTTCCATAGCGCACATGCAGGTGAAGCTCAATAGGACTTGCAAGTCTTTCTTTATGTAAATTCCAACGTACAACAATCTGCTGACCATAAAAACACTTACGATAAGGATCGGGAGTTTTAACGTGACTGCTCGCTAAAAAAGGGGGGTACAGATACTCAGAGCGACACTTAAGCGGTAAGCGGTGGCAACTAGAAAATAAAAGCGCCACCGCAACTAAAACACCCCAACGCATTAGAGCAATAAGAGGGCAAAAACAAAGGCAAAGAGAGAAAAAGACTCCACGATTCCAATCGCAGCGTAACACTTTCCGTAAACAGAAGGTTGTTTAGCCGAAGCTTGAATCCCTGTTGCACAACATTTACCCTGCATTACAGAAGAAAAGAGAAGAGCAAAACCCACTCCAACTCCAATTCCAATTCCACCCATGGGAGAGAGAGATTTATCTTTAATCGCTTGATTCATCAACAGCATTAAAATAAATCCATAAATCGCCTGCGAGGAGGGCATCGCAGACATCCCAATCATCTTACCGTGCCCTTCGTCTATACGAGCCATTACAGCGTGAGAGGCCATTCCGGCAATCCCACAACCAAACGAGCTTCCAATCATCGCAAGCCCTAATACAAGAGCTGGTCCGACAACATCATAATTCATTGTTATTTCTCCTAATCAATTTTCAATAGTGACAGTGGATTAAAATGCTTCCCGCCCCCTTCGAAGCTATAGTGATACCACTCAATAAAGTTAAGACGCAAGCCGTGAATCACCCCTCCCATCAAAGCGAGTGTGAGATTCACTAAATGGCCTGCTAATATAATAAAAATCCCAAAATAAATGGGCATCGAGGTTCCAATCTGATCAAAAGTCGTTGCCATGATCATTCCAGCAAGCGAAAGGGCGTAAATCCTTAAGTAAGACATCACATCTGCAAAGACACTAATGACATGCAACACCTCTCCAATGCCAGCGAGTTTTTTCTGGACAACACCCAAAATCATCACAATTCCAAGTCCCGAAAAAAGGACATACTTCCCAATAAAACCTCCCAGTTCATAAGGAACATGAAAAATATAATGAATCAAGGAGACCGCTCCCAATACCAAGGGAAAAAAGAGGTACGATCCCACCATAAAGACGATCCAGCCAATACCCGACCAACTCCGATCTAAGTAACGCAAAAAGGATAGGATGAGATGCACTGTGCCAATAAAGATAGCGAGTTCAATTAAGACGTTGTCTTGAAAGTTATTGTAGACGACATACTTATCCATCCCTTCTTGTTTACGTACAACCGTTGTAAGTAATTGATCAGCAGTAGTAGCATTTTTAAGCTCGGGATAATCGTGAATAAGATCTTTGTAAGAAGTGGGTTTTTTATCGATAAAATATTCCGCTTTTTGACGCACCATCCAATCAATTACAGAAAGAGATCTAAACTTACTGTTAGGGCTAAACTCAATCCCTAAAAAGGAAGGAAGAAGAATTCCCCAAATAATACATCCGATAGAGAGAGACATTGTAAGCAAAGAGAACCGTTTGATAAGCCCTCCCTTTTTACGTCCAAACTTAAAATAGAGCCAAAGAGAAATCCCAAAAAGAATCAGACCATATCCTAAATCAGCAATGATCATCGAAAAAAAGACTCCAAATGCAATAAATACCCAAAGAGAGGGATCGCGGTCCGTTTTTGAGGGA
This sequence comes from Chlamydiales bacterium, assembly GCA_022601475.1. Lineage (GTDB taxonomy): Bacteria > Chlamydiota > Chlamydiia > Chlamydiales > JAAKFR01 > JAJACO01. The sequence goes on along the minus strand of JAJACO010000138.1, from coordinate 6,876 downwards.
GTATCGTAGATGTTGATTAAATCCTCACCTAAGCGTGCAAGGCCCGTATTCTCTAGGTAAGTAGGAACCCGGTCTTTTTCCTCAACTCCGATCGGCTCAACATAAATGGCGAGCTCAGAGGCTACTTTCTGCAAGTCTTTAATTTTATTTTTAGGTACCCATCCCTCAACAGCAAAAGCTTGTCCATTTACAATGGATTGTACGCGCGCTTTAGAATCTTCTAAATTATAGTGATTGAGCATGGAATACAAACCTTTTTGGACAAGACCTTGTTGATGGGCCAACGTCGCAAGTTCTGTTTCGTACTCATCGATTTTAAGAGAGCATTGGGCTAATTCTGCATGTAATTCACTAAGTGAGCGTTCAATCACAATCTCAATAAATCCATCGTAGGTTGTACGCTCTTTATTGATAGAGACAAAATAATCCAAACCATACGCGTGCCCAACAGGGATTACCTCAGCTCTTTGAGGAGCTTGTAGTGTTTCGCTTTTCTTGCAAAAGAAAAATTGCACAACACGTCCAGTTTCTTGCTCAATTTCTCTGAGAATAGGAAGGGAAAAATCCCCGAAAATTTGAATGCGATTGATTTCTAAATCTATAAGGCGCACCTGCTCACGTAACCGTTCAAGCTCGTGATTGCGATCCACAACATGTCGTGCTAAAACATTGGCAGATTTATAATCTTCTTTAGGAGTTTGTGTAACAGATGGCATTTGACGCAGCACATGCAGAGCATCAATAAATGTTTGGATCTCTTGCGGTGTTTCTAAAGAGGCAGGTTCTTTTCGTAAAAATTCAACGATTCCAAGTTCTTGAATTCTTTTAAAAAAAGAGTCGCGCGCACTTTGAGGCCCTACAACCAAATATTTTTTTACATTAATTCTCATCGTTGTTTTTCTTCTTTTTTCTTGCCACAATCTTCGCTTTTGCCACTTTAGCTTGACCTACAGCTGCTAATTCTTGATCTCCCAAAAAGACCTTGATCCTTTTGATATTTCGCTGCGATTTTGGAATGAGATTTTTCTCAAAAAGATTCACTCGAATTGAAACTTCTCTAAGCTCCTTGTTCAAAGCTTCTATCTTTTCTTCTGCAACAATCACCTTTGCCCGCGCCATCGCCATTTTTCGCAAATCAGTCACTGTTGCATCCAACCAAGCGGGTGTGCTAAAAAGTGGATAGTCAAAAGAGACAAAACTCACCCCCTCAAAAACAGGAATATCCACACCAGCAATGTTTTCATACACCTTGTTGATCTGCGAAATCTTTGCTGCTAGAGAAAGATCTAGTCCCACTTTTTCGCTAAATAAACCACTCGCTTGAGAGACGATTAGACGCGCTTCATCATACCCTTGCTCTAAACTCAAAATCTCCAGACGCGCTTCATTCACCTCTGATTGCAGCATCGCTTTTTTAAGCTGCAACGTGGGTAAGTACTTTTCAAGCTGAGATAAGCGAAGCTGTTGAGAGCGTAGCTCATTTTTTGTCAGTTTAACTTCTGCCATATACTTTACTTTAGCCCGGCCAGTATTTATCAATCAGAACTTGTTTAAGCCCCACTTCATGCCTTTGGAAACACTCTGATAAGAGCTTCCAACCCAAGTTTAAAGCTTCTTCAATAGGAATATTCACCTCAAGATCCATCATTTGCTTTTCAAATAGAATCGAAAAACTTAACAGTTTTTCATCCCAGCGAGAAAGCTTAAATCCCATCGATTGACGCTCACGCGCTTTTTTGGAATCTGCATATAATCGAATCAATCCATTTGCAATATCTCCATGATCTTCGCGGGTTACTTTCCCAATCACTTGCTGCTTGAGTCGAGAAAGCGATCCAAATGGATCAATCGAGCCCCCATGCAAATAAAACTGCCCCTCTGTGATATATCCGGTATTATCAGGAACAGGGTGTGTGACATCGTCCCCCGGCATTGTGGTCACACTGATTAAAGTAATCGAACCACTATCTTCAATATCAACAGCTTTTTCATACCGAGAGGCCAAATCTGAGTACAGAGAACCTGGATACCCTCGATTTGAAGGCACTTGGTCCATTGTGATTGAGATTTCTTTGATTGCATCTGCAAACGCCGTCATGTCGGTTAAAAGCACGAGCACATCTTTGCCATCAATGGCAAATTTTTCTGCGCAAGCAAGCGCCATATCTGGAGCGAGTACACATTCAACAGCAGGATCTGTTGCACGGTGCACAAACATCACCGTTTTTTGAGCAGACCCCGACTCTTCAGCATTATCAATAAACGCTTGATAATCTGCAAAAGTGAGACCCATACCCGCAATTACAACCACATCAGCGTCTGTCTGATTAGCAATGCGCATTAAGAGTTGGTTATAGGGCTCTCCAGCCACTGAAAAAATTGGGATTTTCTGCGATTTTACAAGGCAATTAAACACATCGATCATTGGGATATTCGTACGCACCATCTGCGTTGGAATGATCCGCTTGACCGGGTTAAAAGAGGCCTGGCCAATCGGCACCTGCTCTCCTACGATTTGCGGTCCTTTATCGATGGGTTTTCCAGCTCCATCTAAACGACGCCCCAAAAGAGCTTCTCCGTAGGTCGCTTCCATTTGCCGTTTCAAAAAGGTGACATGATCGCCTGTAGAAATACCGCGCGTCCCCCCAAACACTTGTAAGGTGACTTGATCTCCTTCTATCTGAAGAACAGAAGCGTAAGTGGAAAGCCCTTCTTTTTTATCAATACGAGCAAGCTCTCCTAATTTCACACCCTTTGCTGTCACGGTAATCAAATTCCCGCGCATATCATTGATTCTGTCGTGTACCTTTTTCATGAGCCTAAATCTTTCTTGAGGTTTCGATCATTTCTTCCACTTGCGTGAAAGTCTTTCTATACTCCTCACTCTCAAAAGGAGTAGAGTTCATCGATTTTATTTTTCCTTGCAGAGTGAGAAAAAACTCACGTGCTTTATCACGGCTCGGGAAATCAAACGGTGTTTCAAAAATGTGATTGATTAAACGAAAAAGAGGAATTTGTCTCTCTAAAGGGCAATAAGCGTCCTCTTTATCAAAAGCATTTTGTTGCAGATAAGCGAAATCATACAACTCAGCCTTGAGGTGTATAATCATGTCATCAAGTGAGGTTCCCTCCTCTCCAACAACTTCCATCCGTTTGCCGATTTCATCCCCTTCGCGCAAAAATTTAGCCGCTCTATGCACCATCTCTCCCCAACCTGGAGCGTCTTTTTCGAGCTGATGCGCTACATCATCTACATATTTTGACCAAGAAATCAGAGGGTCTACAGCGGGGTAGCGACGCGCATCAGAGCGCAATCTTGAAAGCCCACAAAAAGCACCCACAACGGCTAGGGTCGCTTGTGTGACAGGTTCTTCAAAATTCCCTCCAGCGGGAGAAACAGCTCCGCAGATCGTGATAGATCCTTGCTTTTCATTTTTAAGTGAAACTACACCTCCTCGCTCATAAAAAGAGGCGATTCGGGAAGCGAGATAGGCAGGAAAAGCCTCTTCTCCTGGAATCTCTTCTAAACGGCCCGACATTTCTCGCAAGGCTTGCGCCCATCTCGAGGTGGAATCTGCTAAAAGCAACACATCCAGCCCCATCTGTCTGTAGTACTCAGCAATCGTCATCCCCATATAGATGGAAGATTCTCGCGCGGCTACGGGCATGGATGAGGTGTTACAAATAATACATGTACGGGTAATGAGCGGCTCATTTGTGTGCGGATCGATCAGCTCGGGAAATTCGCGTAAGATTTCTACAACTTCACCTGCACGCTCTCCACAAGCGCACACAATCACAATATCAATCGATGCATATTTAGACAGATGATGCTGAATCACCGTTTTACCCGCTCCAAAGGGACCCGGCGTACAAAACGTGCCTCCTTTCATGATCGGATTTTGCGTATCTAAAGTGCGCAAGCCTGTATCCATCATCTTGGAAGGCTTTACCTTTTCTCCATGGAAAAGTCCCATTTTTACGGGCCATTTTTGGACCATAGAAAAGCTCACTTCATCCCCTTTTTCATCCTTTCCTCGCGCTACAACAGTATCGACTGTGTAACTCCCTTGCGAAATGACCCAGGTGAGCGTCACTTTTCCAAAAAAAGCAAAAGGGACCATAATGTGGTGAGTAAAACGCCCTTCTAATGTGGTTCCAAGCGTGTCCCCTCTCTCTAAAACATCGCCAACCTTAGCTACAGGCTGGAAATCCCACTCAGTTTCTTTGTCGATAGCCGGAACATAAATCCCACGTGGCAAAAAGAAACCCGATGTCTCAGCGATCACCTCTAGTCGGTTTTGCAAACCATCAAAGATTGCCTGTAAAAGACCTGGGCCCAACTCAGCCTCTAATAACTCTCCGGTAAACGAAACCGGCGTATCGAGCTGCACCCCGCGCGTATCTTCAAACACCTGTAGCTTGATTTCATCACCAACAATTTCGATCACCTCGCCTTTTAGGTTCTCTCCATCCACCTCGACAAAACCAATCTCTCCCTGGCGAACATTGCCTTCAAATTTGACCTGAAGCAAGTTTCCAAAAGCGCGCACTACACGTCCTCTAGCTTGCTGAACTGTATCTATCTGACTACTCATGATATTTCCTTTTCAATCGTATCCACCACTTCAATCCCTTTCTGAACATCCAACTCAAGCCATCTTTCTACAAGAATTAAGCGAGCGACATAGTTCAAAATGCGATTGAGTGTAAAAAATTCTCCGCCCCAAAGCTCAATGATATGGTTAAACTGATATTCATAAAGGGCTTTATATAACTCTAAAGGTTGTTCTGCAAACTCCTCAAAAATGGGTTTCAGCTCTTTGTATTCAAAGGGAGGTTCATAAACTTTTGAATCTCTCTGCGCTAAAATTTGTGCAATCACCGAGTCTGTTGCATCTTCATACTGCAGCTCTAAGGCGACATCTTTTCCAAGTTTTTTGGCTCTAAACCCCACAATAACAAGACGCATCTCTCTTTGGAACTGAAAAAAGTCAGCTACAAAACCACTCTCCTGCTCAATTGCATGATTAAAAAACTGAGCCATCAATTCCGAAAAATGGGCAAGACGTTCCTCATTTGTATGGTATTTTTCTAAATATTCCTGGAAATAAGGAGCAAATTCTTCACCCACGGGCCACTGCACATCTAAAAGCGCCTGCTCCATCTGCTCAGCATTCACATTCCCCCGAGGATCAAACGGCTCATTCGCCCAAAAAGCGCGCACATTTTCCAAATCGATCAAGCGCAAAAATTGCCGCACTCTTTTTTTATCGCTATTTGAGAGATTAAATTCTAACAGCTCTCTAAACTCTGCGAATCCAAGAGCCGGAAGACGTCCAATCTCTAAAGGGGGAAGTATACTTGCTAGAAAATAATATTCTTTCATCGATCCTACGCCTGAAAAAGCAACGCTCGAAAATCCTTGCGGATGTATTGCCCAATTAACTCTTTAATCGCCTCATCACTGAGATCTAAAGTCAGCTTCTTATCATGTAATTTGAGTTGTACACCCCCGGCAAACGCGCCGATAGTGACAGATTTTTCTTTTAAAGAATCTAAAACTGTTTTGATTAAAACAGCATTCACTTTATCCGCTGGGACACTCATGGGTATCAGAGCAGAAAAATCTGCGCTCGTCCCTTCTTTTTCAATAGCCGCAACAAGCGCCTCAATGAGCTTCGCCCCCACCTTGGAGTCTGTTGTTTGCTGCTCGATCCATTTAGAGAGCTCTGAATTGAAAATCTTATTTTCAATATCCTGCTTTAAAGATTCTACACTTTGGCGACATGCAGCTTGCATGGAGCTGTCAAAAAGCTCTCTCTCTTTTTCTCTTTTGGTGTGAGCTGTTTGCAAAATTTGTTCTGCCTTAGTCTCAGCCTCACGAATAATTGTACGCGCCTCTTGTTCAGCTACGCTTAAAATTCTTTGTGCTTCTTTTTTAGCTGGCGTGAGAGTCTCAGTTTTTAAGATCTCGCAAATCTTTTTGATTTTGTCTTTGCCAGTATCTAGATTCTCCATTATCCTAGACCTCAATTGGGTTAATCGACCTGTTTTGCAACATAGCAGGTTCGTTTAAATTCTGGAATATTGTTTGTCAACAGGCGGGAGCTTGACAAAGCAACGTTTAAAAATCAAGGAGTTTTGACATGCGTTACCTCATTTGTATCTTTACCCTTCTGTCAATAAGTGGCATTGCAACTGAATTTTCTTTCATTCAACCCCCACATGGTTGGGAGAAAATTCAAGAAGTAGACCAACTTCCTAAAAAAGTGCTCATGATTTATGTAGGCTCAAGCTCTGTGAATAATCATTTCACCCCCACAATCAATATTGCGCAAGAGAAAACCACACTGCCAATTAAAGAGTATGTAATTCAAGCCAAACAATACCACGAAGGACTAGGCAACACTCGCTGCCAATTTCTTGGACAACTTAAAACTCCTTCAGGTCCTGTAGAAATTCTACAAATCGATCGCCCCACTCAATGGGGAGATATGCGTTTTATTCAGGCAATGTTAGTCGAGGGTTCTGATGCGTATGTTGTGACAGCTACTTGCCTTAAAGAAGAGTTCGGGGCGCTCTCTTCGCAAATTTTTAAATCGATTCAATCTCTGAGTATCGCAAAAACCGATTGAACACAAAATCAAGGATTTGCTATCAATTACCCAATACTTAATCTCGAAAGGAGAATTCTGTGATGCAAAAGGTTACAGCCCTATTTTCAATCCTGCTTTTAAGAAACTTTTACAAGACGATTTAGACTATAATGGTTTTCAGACTGAAAGAGATGATCCAGAGTTTGTCTATGTTAACAATGGTCTTGTTAAGATACCGCCTAACTTAGGTGTTGTCTTGCAAAACTCTGGCAACCCT
>JAJACO010000137.1 GCA_022601475.1 Chlamydiales bacterium | reverse complement strand
CTAAAGTGGCCTGGACAAAAATCCCCAAAAATTCTCTATTAGCATGTCGCTAACTTTTTTAGATTATAACACATACACAGAAGCGTGAACTGCAAAGTATTTTTGGCTAAACTTCTATCTAAGCAAATAATATAGACTTTGCGATCTGAATATCTTGCACACTTACTCCTGTAAGATCTGCTATTGTGATCTGTTTTGATGATTGTCTCTGTAGCGAATGATTTTGGATGATCTCACCTAATTCGACAAGATCAGTTTCTCCGACAAAGCCAGCTTTGTGTGGATGGAAGGTCTCTCCGTGATCCAAACATTGGCTTTTTGAGTCAACCACGCATATATCTGCTACCTTAAAAATATTTGGGTCGAGTTCTTGTTTGCAGGGAGCATCAGCACCGACCGCAGTGATGTGTGTACCAGGCTTCACATTTTTTGCCCAAATAAGAGGTTCTCGAGCTGATGTCGTTGTAATAATTAGGTTGCATTCCTCACAAATTTTCGCAGGAGATGTAGCTTTCTGTACTTGAAATCCCATATTTGACATCTCCTCAATGTAGTTGTTTATGTTTTGATTGTTGCGCCCCCAAATTTTCACATTTCTACAATCCGTATAATGCTTTAACAAAATCACCTGCAAGCGTGCCTGTACCCCTGTGCCGATCACTCCAATATTAGATATTTCTCTTGGCGCCAGGTATTTAGTGGCAATTAAGCCTGCTATCGCTGTGCGAAGATTTGTAAGGTAGCCTTCATCTTGTAAAATCGCTATGGGTGTACCCGTATTTGCATTGAAAACAAGGATCATTCCTTGCACTTTGGCCTTATTTTGTGGATAAGCTCCTGCAATTTTCACGATGAAGATTTCATCATCCTTGATCCATCCATACTTGATATGGACCTCACCAAAATTTTTGCCCATTCTCATATACCCTACAGGAGGGACTGTCACCTTACCTTCTGAGAAGAGCTTAAATCCCTCTTCCTGCATAGTAATCGCTTTTTTTATATCCAGTCTGGACTTGATCTCTTCTAAAGAAATCACTTTCATTGCACTTGGTCTCCATTTAATCTCATCACTCCTTTGAATACTGTGACAGCTTCGCCAGTGATGAGAACGCGGCCTTGTAGAATTTCTATCTCAAGCGTCCCTCCTCTTGCTGAGGCCTGGCGCGCTTTAAGGTTTTGTTTGTGTAGTCTTTTAGACCAATATGCCGCTAAGCATGTGTTAGCCGATCCTGTTACTGGATCTTCTGGGACATCGAGTTTGGGAAAGAAACCTCGGTATATGTAATCAAATTCACCGGATTTATCCTGAGCTGTGAGCAAAAACCCTCTCTCAGCAAGAGTGCAGATTTTTTGATAATCAGGAGAAAAAAGACAAACGGTAGCATCATCTGGGACTACAGCCATGCAGTCCTCTCCATTCGAGCCAATGTACTCGGGAGCTAAGCCTAATATTTGGAAAATTTGCTCAGCATACTCCTTTTTTTCAGTGGGTGGTTGCAAAGGGAAATTCAGCGTGTATCCCTTCTTATTCTTTGTCACCGTCAGAAGGCCGCTTCTACTATTAAAGACAATGGTACTATTATCTACTATCCCTTCTTGCCAGAGTATATGAGCCGCTGAAAGGGTAGCATGGCCGCACAAGTTCACCTCAGCATTCGGGGTGAACCAGCATATTTTCAATTCAGGGCTTTTGATTACAAATGCTGTCTCAGAAAGATTCATTTCTCTGGCAATTTTCATCATGAGATGGGTGGAGGGCTCTTGATCGAAGATAAATACTGCAGCCGGATTTCCACTGAATATTTCACTCGTAAATGCATCGACTTGCCAGAAATTCATGTTAATCTCCATTGATTTTTATTTCTTTCGATAAATTGGACAAATCTTTCTAACGCTTGAGGGAGTGATTTTCGGCCAAAACTGATCCGAAAGTGGTTAGATTTGTCATCATAGATACAGCCCGGAAGAATCAGTACTCCGAACTGCTGAAGCAAATCATCAGCTATTTTTTCGATGGGAATATTTCCCTTAAAAACAGGATAACCTATACACCCTCCCTTAGGTCTAACCCACTGGAACCAATTTGTATATTCCTCGAAAAAACAATCGAGCTGCTGAAGATTATTTTCCATTAAACATCGGTTGCGTTCATGGATTTTCCCGCTTGCCCTTAGGGCAATCAAGGATAAAATTTCTGAAGGGCCACTGTTGCAAATAGATAAATAGTGTTTAATTTTATCTATCTCCGCAAGAAGATGTGTATCTTGACAGGCAATCCAACCGATGCGGAGTCCTGCTAACCCATAAGCCTTTGACATTACGCTTAAGCTAATCCCTTTTTCATAAATACATGCAAAAGGGGGGACCCTGTCAGCTGGGTTTAATTCGAGCAGTCTGTAGACCTCATCAGAAAAAATCCAAATAGCGTGTTTGCGTGCCAATTCAATGAGCGCTTGCTGAGTATCTCTTGTGATGAGCGCTCCAGTTGGATTGTGGGGGAAGTTAATGACAAACATCTTTGTATTAGATTGAATGGCCTTTGCAATCTCATTAACATCTAGTGCCCATCCATTTTGATAGCGAAGCTGAACTTTTGTTGTAGAGCAAATAGTGGAAGGAAGCGATTCTAGTGATTGGTAGCATGGAGTTACGACAACTGCATGATCTTTAGATGAGAGTAGAGCGTGAAATATGCAATAAATTCCTTCCTCGGCGCCTGCGAAGCACTGTATTTGTTCTTGATCTATGTTTTTTTCGTAAAGTTCACTTATTTCTTTACGCAGTAGAGGATGACCTTTAGTTTCTGTATAGCTAAAATTTAAATGGTTCCATAGATCTAAGCTTTGCGGATCAGCCATTTCAATGATTTCGTGCATTGAATGTGTTTCTAGATCAGATGCACAGAGATTGAAAGGGGAGTTAAACTCTCTTTTAGCAAGATAACTTTCTAATTTAAATTCTGGGTATTTCATTCCAAGCTCCTTTCTTTTAAATAGTTATACACAGTTGCTCTAGAAATACCTAAAACGCGGCCAATATAATTAGCTGCATTTTTACCTTCGAAAGCTCCCTCTTCTGCTAATGAATTAATAATCTCTCTTTTATTCTCTCGGCTAAGAGCTTCCGTTCTTACCTGGAGTTCTTTACAGTATTTGTGAACATATAGGTTGATCTTCTCATAAAGATCGTTTTTAAAGAGGCGTTGAGATTTTTCAGGGAGGTTGATATTGTTTTTTAAAAATGATTGAAGCATTTGATTTGCAGATGTAAAAACTGAAACATCCACATTGACACACAGAAAACCTTCAGCTTTTCCTGACGGATTTCGGATCACAATGCTTATGGATTTCATCGGTCTACCATCCCAGTTCGTTTTATCATACGGCCCAATGACGTTTTCTGATTCCTCAAAATCGATTCGATCAAGATAGGAATTATCACCGACTTCTCGACGAGAGAGAGGGTTATAAATAGCCTCTATCCGATCTTTGCTAAGGTCATGCACAACAACTTCCGCAAAAGGATGCAACAGACGAGCATAGGCCTCTGCAAAAGGTATGGAATCTTCTAATGACTTCTTCAAATTTAGCCCTCTTGTCTAAAGAAAAGACCATTTTATCTAATTTAGATATTTTTGTCTAATTTAATTGCTGGAGCAAGTTGGATGAGCTAGTCAAGATTGGCCTACTTTCTAAACATAAAAAATGGAAAGAAAATTACTACATGAATGATGCTTCATTCAACCAAATCGACCGGAGAGGTGGCGTCGCGCTACATCTAGCGGCAGGTAGGGGACTTAAAGACACCGCCGAGTTGCTTATTCGATAATGGAGCAGATATTGAGGCTCGCGATCAAGATGGAGATACCCCATTAATCTTATCAGCTATACGCGGTCCAGCAGATGTAATAAAGATATTTCTTTGTCTGTCTTCAGCCTTGTCGAGCTGTTCACTGGTTTTAACTGTTCAATATCTATTGAACAGTGTATTCTAATGAACAGTAGGAGGGCGCAATGAAAGGCCGATTTCTAATAAGTTTCAACGAAAATCCTGCAGAAGGCAATATCTATGCTAATAGGTCAGCTCTTATTCTTGATTGGCTTTTGAGAGAAGGAATAAGGAGACAAGGCTTCTCCTTAAGAGAAGTGGCCAAAGAAATAGAAGTAAGCGTGGGGTTAGTCCAGCGTGTTTTTGGCATCCTGGTCTTGAAGGGACTTCTTCAAACTGAAGGAATAAGAACAGCTAAGAAGTTTTTCTTTAAGAAATCAAAGCTTCTTCTCGAGAGCTGGTTAGAGCACTACAGCATCGCGAAAAAATGTAAAATGAGGACTTATCGTTCAGCTTTGTCTGAAAAAGCAGAACTTCTGCATGCTCTAAAAAAATCAAAGTTAAGTCAAAAAGTGGCACTAGCCCTTCATTCTGCCGCTGAAGCCCATGGCTGTAAGAATACTAATTTGAACTCCCTTGAATTATATATGCTAGATCCGACTGTCAGATCACAGCTGGAGGATGTTCTTCAATTAGAGTCACAAGAAAGAGGATATGAGGTTTTACTTATTGAGCCTTACTATGATAGATTTCTTAATCTTAGCGAGGATTCAGGCAAAGGTCTGAAAATCTGTCCAGCTCTTTTAACTTTCCTTGATCTTTACCATTTCCCTCTGCGCGGACAAGAACAAGCTGAATTTATGGCAGAACGCATACCCGAGCTAAAGCGCATCTACAAAAACGGTTAGTCGTAATGAAACAAAATCAAGAAGATAAAATCATTTCTAAATTTTTAAATTCGATTGGCTCATGGCGTGAATTTATTGTTATCGGTGGTGGTTTTGCGCTCTTCATCTATAAACTCTATCTAAGTGATCCGAAGCTAGAAAATACTCCAGTAGGAACGCGAGATATTGATTCACTCATTCCTCGAAGGGTACCAGAGATTTCTAAAAAGAATATTGCAAAGCATCTCTATGAGGCGGGTTTTACGCATGTTTTTAAAGATGTAGATATTCCTGCTACTGAAGCGTATGTGAAGGAGATTGGCGGTTTAGAGGTGGAGATAGAATTCCTGACAGATTCTGCTACTCGGAATGATAAAAACAAAAATGTAGTTATTAGAGGTGTCGTTGCACAACCTCTAAGTTATTTGACCTTGAGTTTGCAGATAACGACGGAGTTTCAAACTTATTCAGGCGAAATAGGACGAGTTGTTTCCCCTGAAGCATGGATATTCCATAAGGGTCTTACTTTTACTAGGCGAAAGAGTTCTTCAAAGATGTTCAAAGACCTTTATGGGATTTGGTATGTAGCCACACAACTTGGAGACTTTTCAGATCAAGCCCTGGCCGAGTTCAATATGTTGACAAAACAGCATTCCAAATGGTTTGAGACTCTTCGGAAAAACCTGCATAATTGGATGGACAGTGCAACTCCAGCTGAATGGTCTAGGCTGGAAGTACAAGATCCTGTCGGAAAGTTGAAAAAGTT
>JAJACO010000136.1 GCA_022601475.1 Chlamydiales bacterium | reverse complement strand
TCGCTCGCTTTGTGATTTTAGAGGTCGAAGGTGAAAATCCAAGCGAGTATTTTATAAACGGTGTCGAAACACAAAAGGAACTAAAAAATATTTCAACACCCTTAAAGGAACCTCAATTACAAAAAATAGTCTTCTTGTTGCATCAATTTACCGACGGATTATTTCTTGCAGACCGCACTATGTGTGCAGTGGTTGGGCGAGCTGCTTACAGCGAAATAGATATGGAATAGCTTAAGATAAGGTTTTACTATGACTATTTCGATTGAACCGGAGCTATTTCAAGAGATTTTAAACGAGTATCCTGGACGCGACTCAGATGAGCTTAAAATTTTTTTTACACAATCAGTTTCACGAGTAGCTCAGCAGGTACTTGAAGATTCAGCGCCTGTTTTAGTTAATAATTTTTTGAGCGCTGCCTGGCGTTTCTCATACGCTTCAGAGCACCCTTACGAGATGCCTGCAGTTTATTTTTTTGGCATGGTTTCTTTTGCACTTGCTCTACCTGTAAGAGTTTCTCTTGTTGCGCTAACAGCTTTGCGCAGCGGTTATATTTTTTTGCAGACTCTTTTTAAGAGGCAGTTCCATGCTATAGGAAAAAATATGCAGGAGAGTGGATTGGTCTTTTTAGGCAGTTTAGGAGAGTTAGGATCGTGTGTTATAGGCCTTGTTTTCCCCCCGCTTGCTTATAAGATTGATGAGCTCATCCAAACAAACACAACCATCAATACGTGGTACGCAAAATACACGCCGACCGTATGGAGCGATCAAATCGAAATGGCGTACAGTTTAGGAAATTCAAATCCGTTGAATCTAGATGATTCGAGTGATGAGCTTGCGAATGACTTTTGGATGGGAAGGCATCAACTTGAAAAATTCATTCATCCAGAAGAATTGGAAGGGCAAATGCCGGAGGTGTTGTATAAAATTGCTGCAGCCGGATTTTTGCATAAGATGATTCGCAACTCGGATTCAGAAGAGGAGATAACATGCGATGAAAAATACCGTTTTATTTCGGATCATATAGACAGAAATTTAGAGTTTTCTGAAGATTTGGTATGCAGTTTATGGAACTGTGTAACTGCAATTGAGAACAGGCCAGATAGACGGATGTGTAGATTGGAACTGATCAATTACATTTTTTATGCGCTTGCATTAAACACAGAACAAGTCAATGAGATAGAAGATCATTTTATATTGGGTATTACAACGATAGAGATGCTTGAAAATTATTTATTGCCTCTTAAGGGAATAAAAGGTGTGGATATGGAAGGGGAGCGTGTTTCTTTGTATCGTGTAGTTGGAGAGATCGCCTCAGAGCTTTTGAACTTATCAAGTGCTATAGCGAGCGAGGATCGAAAATTTCTGGGTGACATGCTGCAAGCATTCAGCGATCAATAAAGTTTGCAAATAATGAGGCTGATCTTTACATTTTAAACCCAGGTGTTCTTGGATTTTCTATCTCCAGTTACCTGGATCGCTCAATTTGAATTTTAAATAGAGGCAGCAAAAAAGAGCGTGAGTATTGCAAATTATCTCACCTTCACCCGCATCTTTATTAGTCCGATTTTTATGTTCCTCTATTTGGAGCATGAGCTATTAGGGATTAGTTCTTTTATGCTCCCCTATATTTTGTTATTTTTATTGGGGGTTTCAGAGCTATCGGATGCGTTTGATGGCTACTTAGCACGCAAATTTCACCAAGTGACCGACCTTGGTAAGCTTTTAGACCCCATGGCTGATAGCATTTATCGCATTTCTGTGTTTTTGACCTTCACACAACCCCCCGTCAACCTCCCTCTTTTAATCGTGTTTGTTTTTCTCTATCGCGACTCGGTGATTAGCACGTTGCGTACGATTTGCGCATTAAGGGGATTTGCTCTTGCGGCTAGATCTTCTGGTAAAATCAAGGCTGTAGTTCAAGCGAGTTGTGCCTTTTTGATTTTGATCATGATGATTCCGTTTTCTTTAGGGCTCCTTTCTTATACTACTTTGCGCACGGTGTCGATTACAGTCGTTTCTATTGCTGCGGCCTACTCTTTGTTCTCCGGTGTGGAGTATATTTGGGCTAATAGGTTGTATGTTACCCGTCTTTTGATCGATAAAGGTGGCAAGGAATGACCTACGACATCCTGGGCATTGGGGGTGTAATTTTTGATCAGGTATTGCCCGTCACTGAAGAGTATTTAAGCACAATTTCTGGTCAAAAAGGGGGGATGGAACCTGTTGATTACCCCACTTTAGAAAAAATTATTGCTCAAAGTGGATCTAAGCCCATTTCTGTACCGGGAGGATCTGCCCGTAACACTTTGCATGGACTCTCTCGATTTGGTGAAAAGAGTGCTCTTTTTGGGATGGTGGGAAATGATTCTTTGGGAGAAAAATACTGCGCTCTTTTAGAGGAGCAAAAAGTTATTTCTCTACTGCTTAAGGAGACTGTACCTACAGCTATTGTCTTATCTCTTGTTACGCCGGATGGAGAGAGAACAATGCGCACCTTTCAGGGCGCTTCTGTTAACCTTAAACCCACCCATTTAACAACTGAAATTTTTTTGCCGGCAAAAATTGTGCATTTAGAAGGGTATACTCTTTTTAATGAGGGGCTTGCAGAACAGGCTATGCGCTTAGCAAAGCAATCTGGGGCTAAAGTTTCTTTTGATTTAGCCAGCTTTGAAATTGTCAAACACTACAAAGAACATATTTTGCACCTTCTTGAGAATTATGTAGATTTTATTTTTGCCAATGAGGAAGAGATTTTTGCTCTAACAGGCAAAAGAGATGAACAGAGCGGATGTGAATTTTTAGCTGAGCTTTGCGAAGTGGCAATTGTCTTGATGGGCCCTAAGGGGTGTTGGGTAAAAAAGGGAGCCGAACAAGTGCATTGTCCAGCTTATCCCGTGCAGCCTGTTGACACAACGGGCGCGGGGGATTTATTTACAAGTGGCTTTTTGCATGGGGTTTTACGCGGTTATCCGATAGAGGTGTGTGCGCATTATGGGGCGATTGCTGGGCGTGCTGTTGTGCAGGTAATGGGAACAATTATTCCACATGGTCAGTGGGAAGAGATCTATCAGAAAATGAAGCATGATTCTCGTTAATTAAACCTGAGTGATATTTAGTCAACGCAGAGAAGCTAAGACGCCAAGACGCTAAGAAAAAATAAATTTTTGATTACATATCTGAGTTTAGAGCTTTAGTTATTGAAAATAAAGTGTGTATCAATCCGAAGTTCAGGTTAACAGAATGAGCAGGATCCGCCTGACGGCGGGTAGGATAGGCAGAATAAAATGATTTTGTAATCTCAAGTCTTGTTCGACAAAGTGTTAGACTGCGTTTATGTCGCTTATGCGACATCATGAAGCAAGAGGATTCTTTTTCTGAAAAAGAAGTCCTTTCAGGAGCAATCCAAACAAATGCCCTTTTTCAGAAGAAGAATCCTCTTGCTTCATGGAGCCTTTCAGGCAAACGCAGTTTTTTCTTAATAACCTGAACTTTAGTCTGATAGACATCTTACTTGCAAAAGCTCAAACCAAAGTTCAGGTTCATATATTCTTAAATTGACACCATTGACGGTCTCACTCTGTAGAACACTATTTTTGTGTTTGCCTTGACACATTCTAAATATTTCAATATTTTCATCCTTTAATTTAGGAGAATAGAATGACTATCAGTAATCTTATTCCATTAAAACGCCCTAAAAGCGCAGAAATTTTTAGACAATCATCTGAGGTGATTCCTTCTGGAGTGAACTCGCCCGTACGTTCATTTCCAAGCTTGGAGCAAACCCCTCTTGTTATTGAATTGGGGTATGAAGATAAAATTGTGGATGCCGATGGACATACGTATATCGATTATTGTGGCTCTTGGGGAGCTTTGATTCATGGACATGCGCATCCAAGAATTGTAGAAGCTGCTCAAGCACAAGTGATGAGAGGAAGTTCGTTTGGTGTGACAACAGCGATCGAAGCTCAGCTTGCGAGACTTGTTGTTGAAAATGTACCTGCTGTTGAAAAGGTACGTTTTGTCTCTTCGGGCACCGAAGCGACCATGAGCGCTATCCGCTTGGCAAGGGGATTTACCAAGCGAGACAAGATTGTAAAATTCTCAGGACATTATCACGGACATGCAGATGCTTTCTTGGTTCAAGCAGGTTCTGGACTTGTTCAATTAAATCCCACCTCATCGTCTGCTGGTGTGCCAGAAGGAGCTATTGAAAACACAATCTGCTTGCCCTTTAATGACTTAGGGGCCCTAAGATCTTTGTTTGCAAAAGAGGGAGACTCAATCGCTGCTGTGATTTTAGAACCTGTGGCTGCAAATATGGGTGTTATTGAGCCCTCTTTTGAGTTTTTAAACACTTTGCAAGAACTACTGACTTTGCATGGAGGACTTTTAATTTTTGATGAGGTGATCACAGGATTTCGGGTGAGTCTTGGAGGTGCTTCTCTCTATTTTGAGATAGAGCCGGATCTTCTTTGCTTTGGTAAGATTGTGGGGGGAGGTTTTCCAGCGGCAGCGTTTGGAGGCAAGGCTTTTATTATGGATTTGCTCGCTCCAGCGGGTCCTGTTTATCAGGCGGGGACGTTGTCGGGCAATCCGGTGGCGATGCATGCGGGATATCAAGCTTTATCTATGTGTATGGAGAGTGGGTTTTATCAGACGTTGGAAAAAAAGACTCAAGTGCTAACCGATCCTATTGAGCAATTGATCAAAGATAAAGGATTGAATGTGTGCTTGCATCGAGTCGGTTCAATGTTCACCCTCTTTTTTGGAAAAAAAGAGGTTCAAACTTTTGAAGATGTTAAAGGGTGTGATTTGGAGCGCTTTAATCGATTTTTTCAAGCGCTCTTTCAACGAGGTATTTATCTCTCTCCTTCTCAGTTCGAAGCCAATTTTGTGTCGGCTGCGCATTCAGAAGAGTCATTAATCTATACCCGTGATTGCATTTTAGAGGCTCTCATTGCATGATGATGTCATGCGATTTTTTATTTGTTTTCTTTTTCTCTGGAATTTTGGGTGGGCTGCGTTAGAAATTTCTCCCGAGGTTTTAAATGAGAGTTTAAACGAGCATATTCATTATTCAAATGAAGGACCCAATTATGTGGGTCATATTTATATTGGAGGACATGATGCTCAGATTTCGCAAGGCACCTATATTTATGTAAAAAATGCGCTCGAATCTTTTGAACAAGACTTAAAGCCTATTTTTGTAATTTTGGAACTCGATACTCCGGGAGGGCAGGTATTTCCGGCTCAGAAAATATCCGACCTTTTAAAGGATCTAGATACGCACTACGGTATTCCGGTTGTGGCATATATCAATAATTGGGCGATCTCTGCAGGCGCAATGCTCGCTTATTCGTGTAGATACATTGCCACTGTAAAAGATGGCAGTATGGGAGCGGCGCAGCCTGTTTCACAATCGGGAGAGGCAACCTCAGAAAAGGTGAACTCCGCAATACGTACCGATTTTGCTAATCGAGCTGCCTTTTTTGATCGCAATCCACTGATTGCAGAGGCGATGGTGGATGCTGATGAGGCGCTTGTTGTGCGGGATGGAAAAATCGTGGAGCTTGAGGACAATGAGGATATAAAATCTACAGATCAAGTGATTGTGCGTAAGGGCAAGCTCTTAACATTGAACTCTAAAGAGATGTTGGAATTGGGTGTCGCTGATATGCGTCTATTTCCAGAAAAACTCTCTCCCATTACCGCTGAAGAAAAAGAAATAGGAGAGTGGTCTGCTGATAAAGAGCTTTTATTTACTCACTCTTTTTTTAAGAAAATTCCAAATGTAGTGATCAAAACTTATCATATGGACTGGAAGACTAAATTTTTTAGTTTTATTTCTAACCCTATTGTCACCTCGATTTTATTTTTAGGGCTGATGGTCGGTTTTTATATCGAAATTAGCACTCCAGGTTTTGGGTTTGCTGGAGGAGTAGGTCTTTTTTGTCTCGCTTTGATTTTACTCTCCAGTTTTGCGGTTCAAGCTGCAAGTTGGCTTGAATTTATTTTGTTAGGATCAGGTGTAGCCTTGATTTTGCTCGAAATTTTTGTAATTCCAGGGTTTGGCATTACGGGTATTTTGGGGATTATTCTTGTTCTTGCAGGTCTATTTGCAATTTTATTGCCGGGCATTGGAGATGTGCAATTTGATTTTGATACAAATACACTCAATGCAGCAGGAGAGCATCTTTTACATCGATTAGCTTGGCTATCTGGAGCTGTTGTTGTGGGAGTGATTGTAATTGCGATTTTAGCAAAGTATATCGTGCCCCGTTTTGGCATGTTTTCTCCTCTTGTTTTGAAAGGGGAGCAAGAGGCTACAAAAGGGTATGTATCCGGGTTAAAAAAAGAGGAGCAACCTGCTATTGGTGCAATAGCTATTGTTGTTTCTCCTTTGCGTACTGCCGGAAAAGTTGAAATTGAGGGAAAGTTTTTTGATGCGGTGAGCAGTGGAAAGTTCATTGATAAGGGGCGAAAAGTGAAAGTAATTGGAATTGAGGGCAGTAAGATGATTGTTGAGGAAGAGTTATGAGTTTAACCCCCTTTATTTTATTGGTTGTGGGTTTATTACTTATTTTTCTTGAATTTTTTCTTCCCGGTGGGATTATGGGAATCTTTGGGGGACTTGTTCTCATTGTCAGTGTTGTTTTTTTTGGCATGGAGTCAGAGTCTGTTTTATGGACGTTGCTGTACGCTTTGGGATTGATTATCATTGTGGGTTTTTTAATGCGTTATGCGCTTTGGAGAATTCGGAATGGAAAGGCAAAGGGCATTTTTTTGAATACCGTACAAGAGGGATATGTCGCATCTGCGTGGGATAAAGAGCTCATAGGAAAAAGAGGAGAAGCTCTTTCCGACTTAAAACCTGCAGGACATATTTTAGTAGAAGGTAAACGGTATCAAGCTGTTGCGAAGATGGGGTACATTATAAAAGGGACTGCAATTGAGGTGATCCATGGTGAAGGAGCGCATTTAGTAGTCAAAAAGATAGAGGATAAAAAATCATGATGCAAATTTTAGCTACACTCTCTTTAGAGTTTTATATTTTGATTATTGCACTGGCTGTTGTTGTAATCATCATGTTAGCCATTGTGGGCAAATTTATTAGCCTATGGTTTCAGGCATTTGTCTCTGGAACGCCGATTGGTTTATTTAATATTATCGGGATGAGTTTAAGAAAAATCCCCCCTCGCATCATTGTCAATGCGCGCATTAATGCGTACAAAGCGGGTCAAAAGCAGATTGAGGTGTCGGATCTTGAAACGCACTACTTAGCCGGAGGGAAGGTTTTAGAAGTTGTACGCGCGATGATTGCGGCTGAAAAGGCGAATATTCCTCTTACATGGAAGCAAGCCACAGCCATTGATCTAGCTGGGCGTGATATTTTAGATGCGGTGCGCACTTCGGTTAATCCTAAGGTGATTGATTGTCCCTCCAAGGGGCAAGGGGACTACATTGTAGGTGTAGCAAAAGATGGGGTGCAGCTTCTTTGTAGAGCGCGTGTGACTGTACGGACAAATTTGGCTCAATTAGTGGGCGGAGCTACAGAAGAGACAATCATCGCGCGTGTGGGTGAGGGGATTGTCAATGCGATTGGAACAGCAGATACGCATCTTGATGTTTTGGGAAATCCACAGCGTATCTCGCAGCTTGTATTAGATAAGGGGTTAGATTCTCAAACAGCCTTTGAAATTCTCTCTATCGATATTGCCTACATCACAGTAGGTGAGAATATTGGAGCCCGTTTAAGAGCTGACCGAGCTGAATCTGATAAGCGCATTGCCCAAGCCGAAGCTGAAAAAAGAAGAGCGATGGCTGTTGCATATGAAAGAGAAAATTTGGCTAAAGTAGAAGATATGCGCGCAAAATTTGTTGAAGCAGAAGCTCAAATCCCACTTGCGATTGCCGAGGCTTTAAAAAATGGCAATCTTGGATATATGGATTACCTGCGTCTTAAGAACATTCAATCTGACACTCTAATGCGAGAGGCGATTGCAAAGCCGGAAGAAGATAATTTTGGTGACTTCCCACAAAAGGACTAGGGATGGAGTGGTTGAGTGAATTATTTGGCTTTTTTATTGTTCTTTTAGTTTTTATGTTGCCGCTTTTGCGTAAATTTATCATAGATAAGCGCAAAAAAAAGCAAGACCCTCGGATTGAGATGAGAGTGAAGACTTGGGATGAAGAGGAAGAGTCTTATGACGAAGAAGATGACCCTTTTGCGCCTGTTGTGACAGATCGTCTTGTTAAAAAGGATTACACTTTTCAGACTGACATTGAAGATCGAGAGCTCGATTCTTCTGTTGAGGATAGACGGATTGGTGTACGTGTCGATCCTCAATTTAATAAAAGAATTGTTTCAGAATCTTTCATTTTAGATAAAAAAAAGAAGAAAAATCGAACTAAAAATCCCATCGTATCTCTCACTAAAAACAAAGACCCTCTTCAGGCAATGGTCATTCTTTATGAGGTATTAGGTTCTCCAAAATTTGATGATTCTCGGTAAAAATTTACAGATTGTTAGAGCGCAAATAGAGCAAGCAGCGCATCTTGTAGAGAGAGATTCAAAGCAAGTCACTCTTGTTGTCGTATCAAAGAGGCGCTCGATTAAAGAAATACAGGAGCTCTATGATTTGGGAGTGCGTGATTTTGGAGAAAATCGCGTTTTTGAGGCGCTTGAAAAAATGGAAAGCCTTCCCAAGGATATCCGTTGGCATTTTATGGGAAAACTGCAGCGTAAAAAAGTGAGCCATGTTTTGGGAAGGTTTGCCTTGATTCACTCTGTAGACACTTTAGAACTTGCGCAAAAAATCGATCAGGTGGGTTCCCAAAAAAATATTTACACACGTGTTTTGCTTGAGGCCAATACCTCAGGAGAGCTTTCAAAAGGGGGATACTCTCCAACCGATTGGGAAGGGTGTTTTGCCGAAATACTTGCCATGAAAAATTTAAAAGTCGAAGGTTTGATGACGATGGCCCCTTATACCGAAGATGAAGGGGTCATTCGTTATTGTTTTTCTGAACTAAGAAATCTCTTAAAAAGATTACAACAGCAAGGAGGAGACTTAAATACCTTATCAATGGGGATGACAAATGACTTTGCTTTAGCTATACAGGAGGGAGCCACACTTATACGAGTTGGAAGAGCTCTGTTTACAAATGATGTTAGATGAATTATTCAATCAGCTTCCAAATAAATCCTGCTGGCTATTGTGGGAGAGGGATTGTTTTATACTTGTTAAAAACAAACCGCTTAATCGTGCACAAAATAGAGAAACACTAGCTCGGTTCTACGTGGCGTGTGCTGATAAGCTCGGAGATTCTTTTGATACAGCCTCCAAATTAGTGCGTTATTTTTGGATTCAAGAGTGCGTTATTAAAAAAAGAGGAACCTTACCCCAAATCATTAGAAGGGATCCTTTTTTAAGAATGTATGCGCTGGGAATGGGTTTAAGTGCCTCGCTTTTTCAGAAGATCTGGAAAAGAGTTATAGAGCCCGTTGATCATGTTACCCCTTATCTCGAACCGATTTATGTGAACTGGAACGACCCTACGCTTAATTTTTATGATGTGGATGCGACACCTCCTGGGGCTCTGCCCAAACTCTTCTCCTATTTTAGAATTAAAAAAGATAGAGAGCTGATCGATAAAATTGTCTTCGATCTTAAAAACATCAGCACTTTAGACAATGCGCATCACAGAAAATGGCTCACGTTGGCTGTTTTATCACATGGGGCAGCCTATCGAGAAATTGATAAGGTGGAGCTCATGCTTCCAAGCTTTACCCAAAAAGATCAGTTGGTGGCATACAAATGTCACCAACACCTAATAGCTGATGGTGTAAAAACAATTAGCCTTGTTCCAAAGGAGAGTCAGGCTCCTTCGATTTATTTGTGTCAGGGGACAGAGCTTTGGCCCTCTCAACCTTCTATGCTTGGTTCAATTTTAGCCAATTTTGCCGCTCATGGATCTGCAACAGCAGCTTATGCTCACTCATGGAGGAGGATTCACAAACATTTACGCGATCTGCCCGGTAGTCCAATTGTTGCAGGGCATAGTATGGGCGGAGCGCTTGCGATGCAGATGGGGCTTTATTCTCACCACTTGATCGATCAAGCGTATGCATTCAATCCGCCCGTTCCCCATCAAAGAGATTATAGTTTTTACCATAAGATGTCCGAGAAAAATCAGAAGAAAATTGTTCTCTCGGCCAATTTGGATGATTTTGCCTTTTGGAAAGTGGGAGCCAAGGTAATTGGTAATGTGACACTTTTTTTTGGAAAAAGGCGGTGGAAATACCACTCCGTGGGAATGTGGGATTGTGTATTTATCCTTCCGGCCTTTGTTAAATCCATAAAAAATATTTGGCACGCTTTTCCAGCGCACCAAAAGGTTATTGCTCTGCATGAAAATTGGATTTCGGTAAAGCTCTCTTACGAAGAAATTGAAACAGAAAATCTCGATCGTACAACACGGTTTGATTATCTCGCATTCTTTCCTAAGTTGTACGATCCTATGAAGACGTTGCTCACCTATGCGCGTAAGATTTTTAAGTGGGGTCTTGAAGAGGAATATTTACGCAATGAAATTGAACTCATTGCTCTGCATGAAAGGGAATTGATTGATACGCGTACAGAGGAGAATATTGAGGAGATAGAGCGCGAGTTAGAGGAGTTACGTCGTCAAAAAAACGACCTTATTCGCAGACACCTCAAGAAATAGGAACATGGTGAGATCCTTGCATAACTCAAACTTGAGTTGTTCAATGGTCTCAGTCTAAGCGCCAAATTTCATCCGCATAATCCAAAATGGTTCGATCACTTGAAAACTTACCCATCTTGGCCGTATTTCGAATCGACTTTTTCACCCAATTCTCTTGATCCCGATACAGGTTACTTACTTCCTTTTGGCATGCTAAGTAGGATGCAAAATCTGCCAAAAGGCAGTAATTATCTCCACCATCGAGCAGGGTATGCAGTATTGGTTTGAAAATCTCTTTATCTCCCGAACTAAAAAAGCCATCCCGTATCAATTCAAGTGTGTGGCGCAGCTGTGCATTTTGGTTGTAAAATTCCCAGGGGTTATATCCTTTTGCTTTGAGCCGAACAACTTCTTCTGCTGTCATTCCAAAAATAAAGATGTTTTCTTGCCCCACTTCTTTTGAAATCTCAATATTCGCTCCATCCAGCGTCCCTATTGTCAGTGCTCCATTGAGAGCAAATTTCATATTCCCTGTGCCCGAAGCTTCTGTACCAGCTGTTGAGATTTGCTCAGAAAGATCGGCTGCGGGGATGATTTTCTCAGCGAGTGTGACGCGGTAATTTTCTAAGAAAAAAACTTTAAGGCGCTCTGCGATCACTGGGTCGTGATTGATCACATTGGCTACGGAATTGATCAATTTGATAATGAGTTTGGCTAAAAGATATCCAGGAGCTGCCTTTCCACTAAAAATCACCGTGCGTGGAATCCACTCTTGATTGGGATTCTCTTTAAGGGATGTATAGTCGGCAATAACACGTAAAACATTGAGAAGCTGTCTTTTGTATTCATGAATACGCTTCACATGGCAGTCAAACAAAGAGTCGGGGCTTGCCCATACCTCATGTTCTGAAAAAATCACCTTTGAAAGCCTTTCTTTATTCGATCTCTTGATGTCTCTCCATTGATCGCAAAAGTTGGCATCATTTTCGTAGAACATGAGTTTTTCTAATTGGCTTAGATCGGTGATCCACTCCTTCCCAATACGGGAAGAAATGAGCTCTGAGAGCAGAGGATTACATGTTTTGAGCCACCGTCTCGGAGTGATGCCATTTGTTTTGTTTGTAAATTTCTCGGGGCTGATCTCCCAAAAATCCTTAAAAACTTGGTGTTTAATAAGTTCTGAGTGTAGTTCAGAGACACCATTCACTTTGCGTGCCCCTACGATAGCTAGGCGTGCCATATTGACAGTTTTGGGTTCTGTTTCTTCGATGATGGAGAGTTTTTTTTGTTTCTCTTGATCTCCGGGAAAGTGTCGATCGACCTCTTCTAGCCAGCGACGGTTGATCTCGAATATGATTTGGGTATGTCGAGGGAGCACTTGCTCTAGAAGGGGGACAGGCCATCTCTCAAGAGCTTCTGGAAGCAGAGTGTGGTTGGTGTACCCAAACGTATCTTTAGTCAGTTGCCACGCCTTATCCCAGCTGAGCTCTTCTCTATCAACCAAAATATGCATCATCTCTGCAATGGCAAGGGCGGGGTGTGTGTCATTGAGCTGAATGGATACCTTATCGGGTAGTGCATCGAGGTGGATATGCCCCTTATTGTAGCGACGGATGATATCTTGAATGGTTGCAGAGACAAGAAAGTATTCTTGTTTAAGTCTTAATTCTTTTCCTTCGAATATGTTATCGTTAGGATAGAGCACCTTTGAGATATTTTCATTCAAGGTGATTTCTTCAACAGCGCGAATGTAGTCCCCGTGGTTAAAATAGCTTAGGTCAAAGCCGCGCGAGGCTTTAGCTTGCCAAAGACGCATTGTATTTACTGTGTTATTGTTATATCCACAAATGGGCGTGTCATTTGCAAGAGCCATGACCTCTTGTGTGTCCACCCATTCAGAGCGTTGTTTGCCTCTAGAATCTGTAAATTGTACAACTCTGCCATAAAATTGGACGGGATAGAGGTATTCGCTTCGATTCATTTCCCAAGGATTTCCGTAACGGAGCCAGTTATCGGGTGTTTCTATCTGAAAGCCGTCTTGTATTTTTTGAGTAAAAATTCCAAAGTCATAGCGCAGGCCATAGCCATACCCTGGAATACCTAAGGTGGCCATGGAGTCTAGGAAGCAAGCTGCTAAGCGCCCTAAGCCTCCATTACCCAAACCAGCATCGGATTCCATTTCTATGAGTAGATCGAGCTCAGAGCCTAAGTCGTGAATCGCCTTGCGGCAATTTTCTAGAAGTCCCAGGTTAACGAGGCTATTTTCGAGAGTTCTTCCAATCAAAAACTCCATGGAGAGATAGTAAACCCTCTTAGAGTCGGCCTCGTAGTACTGTTGCTGGGTTTTGATCCATCTACCCACAAGCTGGTCTCGTACGGCAAAGGCAACGGCATGAAAAAGG
>JAJACO010000135.1 GCA_022601475.1 Chlamydiales bacterium | reverse complement strand
CTATGGCTATAGGCGTGTGCGCTATAGAAGTTTAGCCAAAAATACTTTGCAGTTCACGCGTCTGTGTATGTGTTATAATCTAAAAAAGTTCGCGACATGCTAATAGAGAATTTTTGGGGATTTTTGTCCAGGCCGCTTAAGTGGCCGGCAGTTGGGGGATCTCGAGCGAAGAAAGTACATATGGTACAGAGAGCGAGAGATCTCTCAAATGGGGCAAAAAGGTTCCAAAACGGACGCAAGCTTGAGTTGTTCAATGGTCTCATATAGCCTCAAGATCTTAATAATAACTTAATATTCGTTCCATATCCTATCCTTAAAGAGGTATGGATGATAGCTGTTATTTCAAAAAGTTTACCCATAGGTTTTAATGCGCTTCCTGAGTGTGCAGCGTTGTCTAAATTTGAGGATCTCACTAAAAAAATTAGCAACAACTTACACTTAAACGACTCAATTAATCCCGATTATCAATCCCATATTGTAGTCCGCTCTGTTGCGGTTGTGGCGCTGATTACTGGAATTGTTGTTATGACTATTTTTTCTCTACAAGTTCCTCTGCTCTCTACAATGATTCAAAGCATCAGTTGGGTCCATATGGGTATCGGTATAGCAAGCTTTGCTCTATTGGCAATAGGAGCTGGATTTGTGATTCATCGGGTATGCCATTTAGAAGATAAACTAATAAAAGCACCGGGTTCTTTTCATGGAGATAGCGGCTGGCGCTCAGCTCTTCTTGAACGTAGCGACCATCGATATCGAGCGCTTATAGATACATCCACCTTAGAAAGGGGAGATGGAGAGGCCTTTGTATATGCTTATAAATCTATAGATGAGCATTATAACGTGAGCTTTGTAGTGACGATTGTCACTCCTATTCACCTTTTGGGTTCGCTTGCTTACAGCGTGGCTCGTCTTGCAGTTGTTCCTCTCTATATTGTGGGATGTTTATGTATAGAAAAAGTGAAGGGCTCTGCTCTTTTTTCAGAAGATCGCGCTTTTACCTTATGGGATATCCCCGATCAAATGAAGAAAACAGGCTTACGTATTCTAAAAGCTCCCTTTTATGCCACCGCTTTGATCTTTGCTTCCCTTTACTCTTTCATTGATCCATTAAATGGGCGAAAATTAGGCGCGGGGATCGAGCGAGATTGGAATGAGGGTTTATCTCGAGCTGAGGGTTTTGGCGCTGCAACAGGAGCACAACCTCTTTTCAAACCGGAAGGGTGGGGGAGCCCTTCTGATTTAGGACAAAATGTTGTGTATCTCGCAGCGTGTTGGCAGCCTATTGCAATGGCAAGTTATAAAAAGGGCCTAATAGAGCGAGTGGTTAGTCTCACACGCGCAGTTAATCCATCAAAAGGTCGTGAGTACACGCTTTATACGCATGAAGATTGTCGCCAAAAGCACAATGCTCTTGTTGCCCAAATGTTAGAGAGTGAGTGAAACAGGGTTTTCGAGCAGGTTTTGAAGCGTTTTCATAAACTGCGCTCCTAGGGCTCCATCAATCACTCGGTGATCAGCAGATAATATTAAGCTAAGCGTTTTTCCAGCTTTGAGCTCGCCGTTTTTAACAACAGGCTGCTCTTCGATGCCACCTATGGCGAGGATGGCTGATTGGGGAGGGTTGATCACTGCCGTAAACTCCGTGATACCATACATACCCAAATTGGAAATGCAAAAAGAACCTCCTTTATACTCGTGTTCTTGGAGCTTAGATTGACGCGCTTTTTCTGCAAGCAGGCGCATTTCTGAGGAGAGTGTCCCTAAATTTTTATAGTCTGCATGCCGTATAATAGGGGTGATTAATCCAGCTTCTACAGTGACTGCTACAGAAATATCAATCGTTTTAAATTGGATCAGGGTTTGGTTAACGCTATTAAATCCTGTATTGACATCTGGATGGGCGCGGAGCGCTAGTGCGCATGCACGTAAAAGCATATCGTTAAAAGTGACCTTGAGATTAAAGGCTTTGAGCTGTTCTCTCATTAAGATGAGGGGTTCTGCATCGATTTGCTGTTTTACATAAAAATGGGGAATGAAGCTTTTAGATTCTTGAAGCCGTTTAGCGATAATTTTACGCATGGGAGTGAGTTGTTTCTCTTCGTATGTGCCGGGAGGTAGCGTTGGAGTTTGTTCACGCCCAAAGGTTACAAGGCCCTCGGGTTGAGCTTTTGTAAGGTCGCGACTTGTCACGCGTCCCCCTGGGCCAGAGCCTTCAACAGTAGAAAGATCGAGCCCTTGCTGTTTGGCGAGGCTGCGCGCTAAGGGAGAGGCTTTTTGGTGCTCTTTTTTAAGCAATATTTCTGTTTTTAAGGGAGGCTCGGGCGTAAATGCGGGTTGGGTCCATGCGGTAGTTGGGGGAACTTGTTTTTCAAGCTCGACAGACTTTTCTGGGATCTCTTCAACAATTATTGACTCTTTGCGGTATTCTTCTACTTGTTCATCCGCTGTTTCTGTGAAGATCGCAATGGGTTGGTTAACGGATGCAGATTCGCCCTCTTGCACAATAATTTGGCGAAGCCACCCTTCATCTAAAGCCTCGTGCTCGATGGTTGCTTTATCTGTAGCGATTTCTAAAAGAACTTCTCCGGATTCAACAAAGTCTCCCACTTTTTTATTCCATTTAGCAATGGATCCCTCTTCCATTGTGGGAGAGAGTTTGGGTAAGGTTACTGTAAATGGCATAGCTCTTAAGCACCTGTTATTTAAGCGTTTGAATGATTGACTCTACTATTCGATCCACAGTAGGAAGTGTTTGAGCCTCTAAAACTTTAGAGTAGGGCATGGGGGTCTCTCTTTGGCACACTCTAGCAATGGGAGCATCGAGCTCATCAAAAGCAAACTCCATGATTTGATAACCCACCTCCGCAGCAATCCCTGTAAAATAGTGTCCTTCTTCAACAATAACGCATCGATTTGTTTTGTTTACCGATTTTAAAAGAGTAGAAATATCAAGAGGTTTAATGGTGCGTAGATCAATAATTTCTAAAGAGACGCCTTGTTTAGACATGATTTTAGCAGCCTCTTTGCAAAGACCGATCATTCGCCCATACGAAATCAAGGTGAGATGCTCTCCTTCTTGCACAACATGCGCTTTTCCGATAGGAACTAAGTATTCTTGGGTGGGAATTTCCATCTTCATTCCGTAATCGAGCTCATTTTCTAAAAACAGTACCGGGTTATTATTGCGGATGGCAGACTTGAGTAGTCCTTTGGCATCATAAGGATTACTAGGAGCAATTACAATTAATCCAGGGAGATTGCTGTAAAAAGCCTCTACGCAATGAGAGTGTTGAGAAGAGACTTGAGCCGCGGCTCCATTTGGACCACGAAATACAATAGGGACAGAGAAGCGACCACCCGACATATAGTACATTTTGGCCGCATTAGAAATAATTTGATCGCATCCAACAAAAGAAAAATTCCAGCTCATAAATTCAATCACAGGACGGAGGCCTGTCATTGCAGCTCCAATCCCTAAGCCGGTAAATCCAAGCTCTGCAATGGGAGTGTCAATCACCCTTTCAGCTCCCCATTTATCGAGCATTCCCTTAGTGACTTTGTAAGCTCCGTTATACTCAGCCACTTCTTCTCCCATAATGAATACAGTAGCATCTCGTTCCATCTCCTCGTCTAAAGCTTGACCAAGAGCTTGGCGCATATCAATGACTTGAGTTTTAGGGGGCATATACATCCTCTTCTAAGGTGGCAGGTGAGGGGAAGGGGCTTTGTTCGGCAAACTTCATTGCGGCTAAAACGGTGTCTTTAGCTTGCTTATCGAGCTCTTTAAATTCATCGTTTGAGAGCATGTCAGCCTCTTCAAGAGCCATGTGGAGGTAGGGGATGGGGTCTTGTTTCATAATTTTTTGTAGATTTTCTTTCGATCTATAAAGGGCGGGATCAGAGATAGAATGTCCTCTAAAGCGTTCGCAGATACATTCGATAAGCACAGGACGGGAGGTTTTGAGCACCTCTTTATGAATTTTTTCAAATTCGCAATAGCATTCGAAGTAATCCATTCCATTGAGAGTATAGCTTTTCATTTTGTAGCTGGGCCCTTGCAGTTCGGCGATTTTATCTGAATAGCAAAGGGCGCGCTCAGCGTGTGTACCCATTCCCCATTGGTTATTTTCGATAATAAAGATGACAGGAAGATCCCACAGAGAAGCTAGATTTAATGATTCATGAAAAGCCCCTTGCGCTGTCGCTCCATCTCCCATAAAACAAACAGCTACCTCATCTTTCTTTTTGAGATATTTAAGAGAAAAAGCTGCTCCACAAGCCAGAGGAAGATGTCCTCCTACAATGCCAAAGCCTCCCAAAAGACGGTCGGTATATAAATGCATTGAGCCTCCCCGGCCTTTTGCATTTCCTGTCGCTTTTCCATAAAGTTCAGCCATGAGCTCATTGGGCGTCGCTCCCAGGAGAAGAGCAAGAGCGTGACATCGATAAAAGCCAATCCACCAGTTGTTTCTTCCAAAAACTTGTGCGGCTGCTGTTTGGATCGCCTCTTGGCCTGCATACGAGTGAAAAAAACCACCTACAAGCCCGTGTTGATAAGCTGATTCACCCCGCACCTCAAAATGACGAATCAAAAGCATCCACTTGAGCGCTTCTAGCGCTTTGTGTTTTCCAATTTGTTTTAATGCGGCTTCTTTTCGAGACTTGTTTGACATATCGGCATATTAACGTTTTCAGATTGCAAAACTCAAGGAAAGATTGAATCAAAAAAAATATTTAATAAATGTTTTGTTTGATAAAAATGATGGATTCCGGCCTTAATATTTCCTTAACCCTTTTTGTGGTATAATTTAGATTGAATACAAGGAAAAATTATGATTTTTGGACCTCAGTACAGTCAGCGAGTGACGCGTGTTCAGCCGGTCAGCTCCGATCACCAAGAAGAGAGTGATAGAGAAGAGCAGCAAAAAAGTGTTCTTTATCAAGGTAGAGAGTGGACTGAAAGAGAGGAAGAGCTTCCTGTGCATCCTCCGTCTAACTTTATACCTTCTTCAGAGCACTCTTTAGGAGTCTATGCTGACCGTCGGTTACTTGAACAAGCGTATGCGTATTTCAATCAGCTGATCACGCTTGAACAGAAAGCGGCACAGCTTTGTTTTGTGTTAACCGAGGCGATGTATAACACAGCCTTACAAAATGAAGTGGAGCAACTCATCCAAGCTCATCAGATTGGTGGAATTTTATTTCGAAAAGGGATGTATAGACGGCAAGCGTATCTTGTGGAGCGTTATCAAGAAATTTCTGAGCTTCCTCTTTTGATGGCAAATGATTTTTTACACGGTCTTTCTTTCTATTTATTGGGAGATCAATTACCCAAAGAAGAAATTTCTGAAAAGCACTTTTCGGATCTTGGAAAGACTGTGATGGTTCAAAATCGTCGTCTTGGAGTGCATATTCAGTTTGATAGAGAGCGTGATTCAGAGGATGTGCCGATGAATGAAGGGCAGGCCAAAGCTTTTCGCAAAGGGATCCGAGAAGCGCATGGGATTGTGGGCAAAGAAAAGACTGAGCGGCAACAGCAGAGTTATGGTCACTCTGTGAAAGGGACTTTTCCTTTTGCCTCTGTTAAAAATGCAGGGCCGATGCTCTCCTCTGTTTTCTCAGAGTATCAGGTACTTGAAACAATTGGATTTAAAACATTCACCTTTTTTGATGCGACACGAGATGATGGAGTGGGTTTAGAAGAAAAGATTTTACAATCTTTCGATCAACATTATGATGTGTTTCTATTTTCTCATGAAATTCCTGAAGCGATTCAGCTAATCACTAGATTGGTTAGAACGGGAAAAATTCGTCAAGAGGTGTTTGATCGACATGTGATGAAATCTTTAATCATCAAATCTTTGTTTTTTTAGTAACCTGAGCTTCGGGTTATCAAGTCTTTCTCGTGAGATTGAGCTCTTCTACACGGGACTCCAACGACTTCAGACGTTTAATGAATTTGCCAACAGATCTCATTTGTACAAACTGCAGGTTGAATTCTTTGATGGGAGTTGCAGGCATTCCACTGTACGCCCCAGGTTCTAGAAGAGACTTACTGACAGCTGCTCTTGCAGCTAGCATGACACCATCCGCAATGGAGATGTGTCCAGCAACACCCACTTGCCCTCCAATAACCACGTTACGCCCCGTTTTTGTAGATCCTGCAATGCCCACTTGAGACACAATTAGGTTATCTTCACCTAACTCAACTTGATGAGCAATTTGGACGAGATTATCAATTTTGGTGCCCTGTTTGATCACAGTCTCTTTAAAGCGGGCTCGATCAATGGTTGTATTTGCGCCAATCTCAACATCATCTTCAATTTTAACTGTGCCTAGATGTCTGAGTGAGCAGTGCTTGCCTTTAGAATCTGTAAAATAACCAAAACCACATGAGCCTATGACAGCACCGGGTTGGATTATGACGCGCTTTCCGAGTGAGCATCTTTCGCGGATGACAACATGTGCATGCAGATGGCAGTTAGCACCTATTGTTACTTTAGGTCCAATGGTAACGCCTGGTCCAATAAAGGTATTCGCACCAATGCAAGCTTCTTTGTCAATGACCACGTGTGGACTGATGACGACATTTTCCTCGAGAGTGGCGGACTCATGGATGACAGCAGAGGGATGAATGTTCTCAAATCCAGAGGAGATGGGATGAATAAACAGTTCTATCAACTTTTGAAAGGCAAGAGAGGGATTTTTGTGGATAAGATAGTTTTGATTTTGGGAGAGAGTCATTTTTGGACTCACGATGATAACGCCCGCGTTTGAGTTTGCAAGCTGATTGGTATAGAGAGGGTTGTCTAAAAATGCGGCCTCACAAGAGGAGGCCGCATCTAGGTTTTCTACTCCAGTGATTACTTGGTCCGGATTTCCAATTAATTCTGAATGTGTGCGATTGGCAAGCTCACGTAGAGTATATTCCTCCATTGTCTTTACTCCTGTCTTTTGGACTCAACATTTTCAATTTCGTATTGAGTGTTCATTTGAGCGACAACTTCATTTGTGAAGTCAAGGCTTGAAGTGTAGGCAAATGTAGACTCTTCATTGAGTAAAAGAGCGAGTTTATTTTTTGCGCGTACTTTTTCTGCCGCAAGGCTCACTTCATCATGCATTGTTTGTAGCATTTTGTAGTTGGCTTGATTGAGAAGCTGGTAAAATTGGTTTTGGTAACGAGCATACTCTTGACTCATTCCCTGAAATCTTTGCTTCAATTCTTCTTCAGCTGTAGGAGAGAGACCATCCATATAGTCTTGATCTTCTAGTTTTTTAGCCATTTCTTCAAGCTCTTTATCCGTTTGCTCTAATGAAGTGGTCATTTGGTTTTTTAGACCTTCAAAAGCATTTTGTTCTTGCTGTCCCTGCTTAGATTTTTCTATGCATTCCTTAAAATTGATGAAGCCGACAGAAAGATCAGCCGCATCGGCTTTTGTAAAACAGACCACTGCGGCTGCTATTAGTAAAATTGACGTCAGTTTTTTCATATTTTCCTCCTTTAGGGCCCTAAAAACTTCCTCCCATTGAGAAGAAGAAGCGTTGGGCGTTGTTAAGTGTTCTACCATCGAATCTTTCTGAGGGATGAATGGGCCACCCAAGACCCATCATAATAGGCATGTTGCGCATCACCTCGATTCGCATTCCAAATCCAACACTGGCAGCAGGTTGTCCAATTGTGAATTCCGAAAGTGAAACGTAACCAGCATCGACAAAAACAAATCCATCGAGACAAGGCGCTCTAAGTAAATTGTACTGATATTCTTGGGAGAGAAGCATTGAAGAGACACCCCCGCTAGGCTCATTGTTTCCAAACTTAGGACCGATGATAAAGGGTCTATAACCTCTAACAGTTGTTTCACCCCCTAAGAATAGTCGCTCACTTAAGGGAAGGTCTCGAGGTCCTGTGTCGCCGTATGTTTTTACAAACTGAAGATCAGCTCGCGTCTTGAGCGTTCCACGTTTTAGTAATGGATAATAGTAGCTGTTGATATAAGAGAACTTCATGAATTGATAATTCCCACCTAAGCCTGCAAGTTCATACATCAATCGAGAACGAAAGCCACAAGAGGCGCGTCTAGGATGATCGGTAGAATCGTAAATTAAAGAGATTCCTGCCGCAGAAATAAATCCTGATTGGGTGCCTTCTTCTTCTAAAGCTACGTTATTACTATCACGCACGCTCGTCATTGAATGACGCGCTCTGTAGTGAAGATCGTACTTGAGGTACTGGTTGAAGATGTAGGTGCCGTGCACACTTCCACCATACGTTTTGATTGTATATCCACGCGATAAAGCTCTGTTGTTCGTCTTTTCGAGATCTGCCCCCAAAATCCATGGAGTATCGAGAAAATAAGGTTTTGTCCATTGAAGCAGGTAGCTTGTTTGTCTATCTCCAATGTTAATCTTCCCATTTAGATATTCCCCACCCCCACGTAGACTAGAAGGACCTTCTGTGAACATGTAGGGGATACCAGCTATATTAAAGTTGCGTTCGGTTAGTTCGAACCCTCCAAAAATATTATCAAGAGAGCTAAATCCAGCAAAGAGGCCGAGATTTCCAGTGTCGGTCTCTTCCACTTCGATATAAACATCTCGGTATAGGCGCTCACCACAAGGATCTTCAATTTGAGAGCGGACGGCGTACACATTAACGCAGCTAAAAAAGCCTGTATTTCCTAATCGAATTTCTGTTCCTTCCAGTCGACGATTGCTAAACATCTCTCCAGGACAGAGCAGACATTCGTGTAAGATGACCTTTGTTTGCGTTGTGCAGTTGCCAAATACTTTGATCAAACCAACATAGTACTGTTCCCCCTCCTCGATGAATACATCAACGTCGTAGGAAGGGCAATCTTCTCGTAGTGAAAGCTGAACATCGATGTTCGCATCGATATAACCTTTTGCGCCATATAGATCGGTGATCATTTGGATGGTTCTGCGGATGTCTTCTGGGGAGTAGCGGCTACCGATTCCAAATCTAAAACAATTCCAGATATCTGTATTTGAATATAAACAATTTCCGTTAAGCGACATATTTCCAATAGAGTAAACTTGTCCCTTGTCTACAGAAATAGAGAGAATAATACGGTTTGGTTCTTCGGATTCTAGAGTGCAAATTTCAACGAGTGCATCAGCATATCCACAATTTTGGAAGTAATTGATCAACTGCATCCGGTCGTGGTCAATCATTTCCGGGTGATACACTCCACGTCCCGTGTACCAACTCAAGAAAAAGTTATATTTTTTTGTAAGCAGCAATTCAAGGATGTCCTCTTCTTCACAAGCTGTCAATCCACTAAAGTGGATCGCCTTGATTTTTCCAGCTCGCCCTTCACAAATATTGATCTCAATGTTCACCTCATTTGTGCATTCATCGAGTTGAATATCATAATCAAGTTCGGCCTCAAAGTACCCTTTTTTTACATAGAGTGTGCGGAGTTTGTTAAAGGCGCAGATAAACTCTTCTCTAGCAAAATAACTCCCGCAGTTGATCTCTAGATTTTTTTTAAGTTTTTTTGTTGAAACTCTTTGATTCCCACAAAAGGAGATGGAGCGAATTGTGGGTTTAAGCCATAAATTGAGAGTGATATAGATTTCGTTGTCGATTATTTCAATACAAGGATCGATTTGATCGTATTCTTCAACCAGCATTTTTAGATCGCAATCAAATTCGTTTTGAGAAAAATAGCTTCCTACTTTTGTTTCCATACGTGTTCTAACTGCATTGGAGTTAAACTGCATATCAGAAGAGAGGTTTTGGGGGAGTAGATCGATCTTAGCGACACGCATTTGCTCATAGGATTGTCCGTAGACACAAAAGGGAGCGAATAGAAGAAGTAGGGATAGTAAAGAAAATTTCAATCTCATCGGTCAAGTCTTCATTTATAAAAAAAAGGAAATCGTATGGGATGGCCTACAATTTATGCAACCTAATAACCTGGACTTGGGTTAATACGTGTGGCGACCTGTAAGGGCACGCCCTAGAGTGCCCTCATCGATAAAATCAAGAGAACTCCCCATCGGCAATCCAAGAGCAAGGCGAGAAGAAATGACATTAAGAAATGAAAGCTCTTTTTTGATATAAAGAGCTGTAGCGTCTCCTTCAAGGGTAGAGTCAAGGGCTAAAATAAGCTCTTTGACACCGAGAGTTTGCACACGGTTTTTGAGTTGCTCAATAGCAGCTGCTGGAGGAGTCTGCCCATGAATAGGGGATAAAAGCCCCCCTAAAACGTGATAGAGTCCTCGAAATGCGTGAGTCTGCTCGATTAAAAACACATCTTTAGCCGAAGCAACTACACAAAAAATTTCTTGATTCCGGTTCTTGTCTTGGCAGAACGGGCATGCTTTTTTATCGACTAGACAGCCACACTCAGAGCAATTATCTAATTTATTTTTAGTTTCTTCGATAATATGCGCCATTTCGACGAGTTTCTCTTTTGGCCAGTCTAAAAGATGGAAGGCGAACCGCTCGGCGCTTTTGGTGCCGATGCCTGGTAATTTTTTGAAAACAGCAATGAGCTGGAGTAAATGTTCAGGATAGTGCATGTAGAGCAGTGTGCACTTAAAATGTTTTAATTTAAAGATTCATTTGCTAAAATGTTTGTTTCTTAAAGGTTACAAGGAATGAGATCATGAAAAAACCTCGTATTATTGGAATGGGT
The DNA here is from genome assembly GCA_022601475.1 of Chlamydiales bacterium. GTDB lineage: Bacteria > Chlamydiota > Chlamydiia > Chlamydiales > JAAKFR01 > JAJACO01. The sequence continues at coordinate 3,434 of JAJACO010000135.1, read as the reverse complement.
TCCTATTTGCCTGAAAAAACCCTCTCTAATCATGATCTTGAAAAAATGGTAGAGACCTCGGATGAATGGATTGCAAGTCGCACAGGCATTAAAGAGAGAAGGATTGCAGGGCCAGAGGAGTTCACCTCTGATATGGGGGTAAAAGCTGCACGTATTGCCCTTAAAGAGGCGGGCAAGAGGGCAGATGAGATTGATTTGATTCTGGTAGCAACCCTCACTCCAGATTATATATTTCCGAGCACTGCAGCTCTGATCCAAAGTGAGTTAAAAGCTCCACAAGCTGCGGCTTTTGATTTTCAAGCAGCTTGTACGGGGTACCTCTACGGACTGTCTATTGCAAAAGGGTATATTGAAGCAGGTCTTTATCGAAATATTTTGTTGATTGCATCAGAAAAGCTCTCTTCGATCGTCAATTATAAAGACCGAAATACCTGCATTTTATTTGGAGATGGAGCTGCAGCAGCGGTGATTAGTGATTCTGGAGAAGGATACGCTATTCAAGAGGTGTGTTTAGGGGCTGATGGAGAAGTTGCAAAACTGCTCATGCTTCCGGCAGGAGGGTGTCGCGCTCCAGCTTCTCATGAAACCATAGAAAATGATGGACATTTCATTAAGATGGAAGGGAAAGAGGTTTTTAAGCACGCAGTTAGACGGATGGAGAATGCTGCAAAAGAGTGTTTGATCAAGGCGGGCATGAAAGCTGATCAAATCGATTGGCTTGTTCCTCATCAGGCGAATGAAAGAATTATAGATGCCATTGCGAAGCGCTTTGGGATTGCGGATGAAAAAATATTTAAAACTGTGCACAAATATGGAAACACTTCAGCCTCTGCGATTTCCATCGCTTTAGATGAGCTCGTTCGTGAGAAGCAGATAAATCAAGGAGAGAACATGCTTCTTGTTGCTTTTGGAGCGGGATTCACGTGGGGTGCAGCCATTTTGACAAGACAAGAATAGGAATGATTCATGGCTAAAAATATTGCATTTCTTTTCCCGGGCCAAGGAGCTCAAGTTGTGGGGATGGGAAAGGATTTTTATGAGCGTTACACAACGGCAAGAGAGATTTTTCAACAGGGGGATGAACTTTTAAATCGTTCGCTTACCCAAATTATTTTTGGAGGGCCTGCGGAGCTCCTTACAGAAACCCGCAATAGCCAGGTGGGAATTTATCTCAATAGCCTCGCTATTTTAAGAGTATTACAAGAGCAGTTTCCCTCTCTTCAGCCTTCAATTTGTGCGGGACTCAGTTTGGGAGAATACACAGCACTTACAGCGAGTCGACGTATTCCTTTTGAAGTGGGTTTGCCACTTGTGCAATTTCGGGGAGAAGCGATGAATGCGGCGTGTGAGGCTACGAATGGAACAATGGCAGCCCTTTTTGGTCTTTCGGCCCAAGAAGTAGAGCAAATGATTCAAGAATTGCAGTTGCCCAATGATCTTTGGGTTGCTAACTTTAACTGTCCTGGGCAAACGGTCATTTCTGGAACTCAAAAAGGGGTGGAAGCCGGGATACACGCGGCTAAAACACGTGGAGCTAAACGGGCCATCCCTCTAAAAGTGCACGGAGCCTTCCATTCGGGCTTGATGCGTCTTGCTGAAGAGCAATTAGCAAAAGAAATCGAGCGTACTGAGATTTTAGAGAGCCCCGTACAACTCATCATGAATGTGAGCGGTAACTTTGAGGTGTCAACAGACAGAATTCGCACAAATATGGTTAAGCAGGTCACCTCATCTGTACGTTGGGAGCAGGGAGTGCGTGCGATGATGCCTCTTGCTGATTTGTATATTGAAATAGGGTGTGGACGTACTTTAGCTGGAATGAATAAACAAATGGGGGTTCAAGTGCCCACGGTGACAATTAATACGATTCAAGATCTTGATAAACTCGCAGAACACATAGGATAGGTTTAAGCATGAACCATTTATTAAAGGACAAAACAGCCATTGTAACAGGGGGATCCCGAGGGATTGGAAAAGCGATTTCAACTTTGTATGTGGAACAAGGCGCGTCTGTCGCCTTGTTTGGAACCAATCTCGAAAGAGGGAATGAAACAGTGCGAGAACTTGAAGCTTTGCTTCAGGGGGATCAAAAAATTGCATTTTACCAAGTAGATGTGGGTCACTTTGCCCAAGTAGAAGCTGTGATGACGCAGGTTTATGCTGATTTTGGGCATGTGGATATCTTAGTCAATAATGCAGGTGTGACCCGCGATAATCTTTTAATGCGTCTTACAGAGCAGGATTGGGAGCATGTGATCAATACAAATTTAAAATCGATTTATAATACGTGTCGCTCAGCTGTACGTCCTATGATGAAAGCGCGCCAAGGAAAAATAATAAATATTACATCTGTTGTTGGTTTGATGGGAAATGCGGGTCAAACAAACTATGCCGCTTCTAAAGCGGGAATGATAGGATTTACCAAGTCTTTAGCTAAAGAGGTGGGTGGTAGAGGAATTTGTGTAAATTGTATTGCACCAGGTTTTATTGAAACAGATATGACAGACGCGCTTACAGAAGTACAAAAAGAGGCGATAACCTCTCAAATCCCCATGAAAAAGCTTGGGCACCCCAAGGATATTGCAAACGCTGCCCTCTACTTAGCAAGTTCTCTTTCGGATTACATTACGGGTCAGGTTTTGACAGTAGATGGGGGGATGGTGATGTAGCCTTGCAAAAAAGGCACTGGAGGGGGTATACTCGCGATTCGCGATTATTTTTTTAAGGAGTCATCATGACCAATGAACAAGTTGAGGATGCGACTATGTCACTAGAAGAAGAAGTTATGGATATTGTTATCGAGCAATTGGGTGTGGACAAAGAAGAGGTCACATCTGAAAAATCGTTCGTCGAAGATCTTAATGCAGATAGTTTAGATTTAACAGAGCTAATCATGACATTTGAAGAGCGTTTTGGTTTTGAGATATCTGAGGAAGATGCCGAGAAGTTAAAAACTGTGGGCGATGTAATCAGTTATATCAACGAAAAAAAAGGCGAATAAAGCCCATTTTTTCGAGATTTAAATAAAAAGTAAGCACTCATTACGAGTGCTTACTTTTTGAGTAAAGAAGCTGCCTTGACCATCAGCCCATGATCCGGACGTTTCGTGGACCAAAAAATATGATAAAAGTTACTTTGGTTATAAGATGCACATCGGGGTAGATCAGCACAGTGGTGTGATTAGAAAGCAAGTCTTTTACTCCTGCTAATGTTCATGATAGCCAGTGTTTTGAGAAACTTGTTATCGGAGATGAAGACATTGCTTATGCCGATAGAGCCTATACTTCAACAAAAAAGGAGTAAACATTTGAACATCATCAATGCGGGATAGCTTTTACGTCCAACAGGTTTGTTGTAAACCTTTAAGAGCATTTTCTCAAATGGAGCCCAGTCATTTTTTTTTTTCACAGCATCGAGTACATTATGCAACTCCT
>JAJACO010000134.1 GCA_022601475.1 Chlamydiales bacterium | reverse complement strand
CAACTCAAGCTTGCGTCCGTTTTGGAACGATCTCATAGTGCATCCAGTTGATTAAGTAACCTGAGCTTTAGTTCTTAGATATGAACCACTGTGGGCGCTTTAACGATTTCTTGTAATGATGTATCTATTAGTGTTGCAGGGTTGTCACGCATGAGCGAGTTTTTGATTGCATTTGTTTTAGATATATTCTCAAAGCAAAACCTGAGACAAGCCGATGGATCTTGTGTAAAAACATTATTTGTTTCGTCGGTATTGCTTTTTAAGGAGTGCTCTTTGCCGTCAAATTCAAATCGATTGTGTAAGAGTGGTTGTAAATCAATACGCCAGAAAAAAGTAGAGGTGTGCTCATTTGTGATCTTCTCAGGTCGATGATTAGACAATTTTTCACAAAAGTTCCCTTCTATTTCCCATGTCTTTTTGCATTTGACGTATACAGCTTCAACATCTTTATCAAATGCACCTTTAAGAGGATGCTGTTGTGCAAAACAGAAGTTGTAGGCCGCGCGCGGAAGAGAGGTGAGCACTCTAAAGGCAAGAGTTGTAATGTCAATAAATACACTCGTAACCAAACCAGCCACACTCTCCTTGTCGGCGAGGGAGCGTCTTGTAAAAGGGGCTGCAGTATCCAAGCATAAATCTTTAAATGTGTGGGTTCTTGCCGGTGTAAACATCAAGAGAATAAAGTCTTTTAGCTTGAGTGTTTTTGTTTTTAGTAATCCTTGATAGATCTCTTCTGGATCCTTAGTGAAAGCAAGGGGTGTAGTCAAATCGGGAGTTACAGAAGATGAGTTGATGGGGTAGAGTTTAAATTGAGTTGTTTCGTTCACTTTAACGTAGATGTTCTCTGCGCTCTTAGGATGCATTTTACGATCGGCATTAAAGCGCTTAAGAGAGGTCGGGGTTTGGCATTGCCATACGCCGAGATCGTGTGTTTGTTGAAAAGTAGTATTAGAGATCATTTGAGCCCGTCTTTAGATTAACAATAACTTAATTATAAGGTTGTTCGGGTTTTTTTTAAACAAATAATGTTCTGCAGCTTATGGATAGTCATAAAAAAATATTTAATATATTCTTCAGCTCAGTGGTTGAGTTAAACAAAGGAGACTATTGGAGGTGTCGCTATATTTTTTTTGAGCAAGTCGCTCAATAGTTCTTCTTGACCATTCCGTTCTCGCCTAAGATCTCCAAGTATACCCAAAGTTTCATTATATAAGGCTGTTTTACAGAATGTGTCTAATTCCATCGATGCTGTTTCATCCAAAATAAATTGAGGTGTACCTTTTTCTGTTTTAAAAGGATATGGCTCTTCTAGATGCTCGAATGTTGTATCTAGCGGATTTACAAAGTGGACTGGCCATTGATAATTTGTCGATACGTGAGTTTCTATTTTAAGAGGCTCTTCGATTGCATCTCTTTTCAAAAAATGGCCTTGGATTTCGACAGTTTTTTTGCATTGAACAAAAACAGAGTTTATATTTTCTCCAAACTCTCCCTTTAGGGGGTGAGGGTAGGATGTGTTGTATGCAATGCGAGGGAGGCAGGTGATGCAGCGAAACAGCAGAGTGAGTAGATCGAGAACAACACAAGTTATAAGATACGTACGACTCTTTTCAAAATGTATAGCTTTTCGTGTGTTAGGAGCAAGGGTGTCGAGTGTGAGATCCTTAAAAGAGTGGGTTCTTCGAGTGAGAATGCAATCTCTCAAGTTTATGCCTTCGCTTGTACTTTTAGTTTTAAGAAGTCGCTGAAAAATCGCATACGAGCCATTTGTTTTACAGGTTAGAGAAACTTCAGAATTGACAACGCCTTGCTCAATTGGGTGCACGGTGAAATTATAAATTGTGCCGGCGGACACCAGCATTGTATCTTCATTTTTATTGCATACCCATTCACCCAAACGTTGTTCTGGAAAGGCAAACCTGAATTCTTGTATAGCCATTGTCTTTTTCCTCTGTGTTGAAGAGAGGCTAATGTAAAGGAAAGATTAAAATAGAGGCAATCTATTTTTTGAATTTGTTTCGAGGTGTGCTAAAAGCGCTGTGCACACCTCTTCTACCTCGATCTGTTTCATGCAGCGAAAGTCGATGGGACAAGTCCTGCGATAACAAGGGGAGCAGTCGACATGTTTATGGATGACTGTTCCTCCGCCGTAGGGGCCGGTGGCAGTGTCATTGGTAGATCCGAAAAGGGCGACAAGAGGTGTTTTAAGCGCGGCTGCGATGTGCATGGGGCCACTGTCGTTGGTGAGAAAGGCGTTGCATCTTTGGATCAAAGCCAAAAGTTCTCGTAAGTTTGTTGCAGCAGCTAGGTTAATCACTTGAGGAGGCATGTTTTTGCAAATAGAGTGCACAAGCGAGGCTCCTGCATTATCCGCAAAGAAAATCACGTAGGTATTGGGTCTTTCGATCAGTTTTTTAGCGACAGCCTGAAACCGCTCGGGGAGCCAGCATTTAGCCGATCCGTAGGCTGCGCCTGGATTGATGCCGATGAGAGTTGCATTTTCGGGAATATGGTGCTGTTTTAAGAGTTGTTCGGCGGCCATTTGTTCCTTGGGCGTGACATAGAGCGTAGGGGCTGTTTCTGAGGGGGGGATGTTGAGGGGAGTTAAAATTCTTTTGTAGGTAGTGACTAGATGTTCTTGGCCGCGGGTTTTGGGGAGGGGAACCGCATAAGAGAGCAGTGGAGTGCGGTAATCGGAAGCAAATCCAATGCGGGTTTTGATCTGTCCACGCCAAAACCACCAGGCGGATGAAAAGGAATTGGGAAGCAAAATGCCCAAATCGTATTTACCTTGTCGGATGCGTTCGATTAAATCTCTTTTTTGCTTTTTTCGTAAAAATTCATTCGGTTTAGAAAAGCTGAAGATTTCGTTGAGATGGGGGTTGTTTTGTAGTAGAGACCCTACAGCTCCTAACGTCATCGCCGTGAGATTAGCATCGGGCCACTGTTTGTGTACATCTTCTATAATGGGTGTTGCCATCACAGCATCACCTAACCAGTTAGGCATGCGGATGAGGATGTTTTTGTATGTAGATTGCATGTGGCTAGTTTATCGAGATGTTCCTTTATTCGCATTTGATTTATACAGGAATTAAATAGCATTTATTTGAGGTGAAGCGTCCGTGTCTAATACCTATACAGATGATGAATTTAAAAAGGTTTTGAAAAATCTATTTTCTGAGAAAAAACGAGTTAAAGATCTACAAAAGCAATTAGAAGAGAGGGGAATAGCAAAAAAATTTCAGTCTAAATTAGGCGAGGCGCACAAGCTCTCTATTGCGGGTGAATATGCGCAACTAAAGAGTGATTTTTTGGAGAAAGAGAAAGAAAATACACATTTTAAAAACCAACTTGAGAGGGTGCGTCCAGCTTTAAAAAAGTTAGTAGAGGCCTTAAAAAACACACGTGAAGAGTTAGAGAATGAGAGAAAAAAAGTGCCCGATGATCTTGCAGCGGCCTTAGAAAAAATGACCACTTTAGAAAAGCAGATTGAGACTCTTCAAGAAGAAAAATTACGACTGCAAAAAGAGCAGGATGAGTCTGTCTCCACAAGGCAGAGGGTGATAGATTTAGAAGCGCAGCTTCACAAGATACAAGAGGCTGAACAGAAAGAGGCGCAAAGATTTGAATCGGAAAAAAATAAGTTAGTTGAGCGTTTAGCTGAAGCTTTGGCTCAGGTGCAGCGACAGGCTAAGGAACTTAAAGAATTAGAGACGAATCTCAATGCTGTTGCGCAAAGAGCTGAGAGCTCGGAGCATTCCCTTGAACAGCTAGAAACACTGAAACAAGTATGCCCGATTTACCCCAAAGTATGACCGAATT
>JAJACO010000133.1 GCA_022601475.1 Chlamydiales bacterium | reverse complement strand
GCAAGCTTGAGTTATGCAACGGTCTCACTTTGGTTATAAGATGCACAGTGGCCGGCAGTTGGGGGATCTCGAGCGAAGATAGTACATATGGTACAGAGAGCGAGAGATCTCTCAAATGGGGCAAAAAGGTTCCAAAACGGATGCAAGCTTGAGTTATGCAACGGTCTCATATTAATCGCATACTTTTTGAATTTTCAAGCAAGATTTGAATGTCTTCTATGGACAAATTGAGTGAATTTGCTAGTATATAAAATTCCTCGGATAGAGTGGTTGAGAAAACAGCCGGATCATCGGTGCTAAAGCACACTGGGTGATTTTGAAGATAAAGCTCTAATCCTGGATGCTCCTGCTTATCAGATATCATTTTTGTAAGTTGCGCGCTTGTTAAGCAGATTTCTAGGGGAATCTGATTTTCTTTGATATAATTTAGAGCCTCAAGACCTAGGTGCACGCCGTGTCCTATACGCTTAGGTTCAAGAACTTGAAGTTCTCTTAGCTGTCCTTTCGCGTCCTCTTTATCAGACTCTCCAAGATGAAGAACAAAGGGGAGTCCTTGCTCTTTTGCTAATTGAATAGCTTCTGTGAGGTTTTCTAAATTTCCTTTGGTTGAATCTCCAGAGATGTCAATTCCACAAATAGACTCTCGATATTTGAGAGCAAGTTCAATGGTTTCTTTAGCATGCTCCAAAGAATCATCTCTTCTTATGCTTAAGAGAATGGGGGTTGTAGTACTATAATATTGACACCCTTTCTCTAACCCTTTGATGACTGATTGCAAGTAGTCTTCAAGAGTGCCGTCTAGTCTTTTAAGACCTGTTCGAACTTCAGCATATGTAACATTGTCTTCGTGGAATTTCTGACAAAGAGCAAAGGCTCCCTGAGATATTAATTCATTTGAATTTACAATCTTTCCTAAGATTGAGAAGATTGTAAATACATCAGAGTAGTTAATTCCGGAGGCTATACGCTCTTTAAAGCGGTTTAGGGTTATAAGATCTTCTCCTACAGCTACCTTTTCTAAGAAATCCAGTGGCCAAGCGCCGCCTAAGTGAATATGTAATTCGTCTTTAAACAGAGCTTGAATCATTTCGAGAGTGGCTGTGTTGGAGAATTGATTTTGCTGTATCTGGTAGGTGGGGGCGATTGCTTGAATTGACATAGGTGTGTTTCTCATGTTAAATAAATATAAAGAGAAGGTAATGTCTCAACGTTTTTTTTGAAAGAAAAATCGCAAGTAAATAATTGATTTCCATCAGTTTCTTTGATATAAGTTCGTCAGCCTTGTGTATTGAGTTTTAAAAATAACATTTTCAGGAGATTTATATGACTGCGGTCCAACCCTACAATCCTAATTCTATCAGTCAAGTTTCCGTTCAAACATCCCCAAGTCAATATCTTCCTTACAATGAGTTTAAGGAAAAATTTAATTTATGAGGGACGTCTACCGAAAAAGAAAATCCAAACACTAGTAACCTCAGTTCTACATTATTAGAGGATAGATCAAAGGGGCTCTCAATGCTTTTGAATGAAGAGTTCAGGGTGATTGAGGGATTTGGTGAGTTGGCCCCTAAATTAGAAACTCTTTCAAAGACGCTTGCAGAAAGAATAGCTCAAGGAGGACGCATTATCTTTGTGGGGGTTGGCTCGAGTGGACGAGTGGGCGTGGATTTAGCAGCCAAAGCAATCTCTTTATGTCCTGAATTAAAATGCTTGGGGGTTATTGGAGGAGGGGATGGAGCGCTCATTCAGGCTAAAGAGGGTTTTGAAGATTCTCCAGAGCAAGGTGAGAAAGCGGCAGCAAATTTGAACTTAACTGCTCAAGATTCTGTTTTTTTAATCTCTGCAAGTGGCTCAGCCTCTTTTAATGCGGGATTTGGACATGCCGCTGCGAATGAGATGGCTAATGTATATTTCTTTTATAACAGTGAAGAAGTGCCAGAGAGAACAAATGCACTTTTTGAGCGTTTCAATAATCCTGTAACTCCTCTTTTGATTGATATAGGACCACAAGCTATTTTAGGTTCGACTCGTCTACAAGGATATAGCATTGCACGTGTATGTCTTGGTTACCTTTTAGAGCAAACAATTTGTTGTTATAAATCAGAGAGCGAAGAGGTTGGATTGTCTGTAGATGTTTTATCCCAAAAATTGAAGGTTGCTCTTAAAAACATAGAAAGTGTTTTTCCTGATCTTATAAAAATTGTAAATGAGCAACAGTCTATTTTTTCGAGCTTTAAAGCTAACTTTCGCCGTATTAGAGATGAAACTAAAGAGGGATATGTGACTTTTCTTGGTGACAAGAAGGCAGCGAGAGAAGCGATAATTGATAATGTAGAGACTTCTCCCACCTTCTTTTTGAATCCTCGTAGAAAAGAGCAAGATTGCCAAAAAAGAAAGGCTGAATACCAAGCTTATTTAGTAGGGGAATCAGATAATAATACTGCTTGGCAAAACGTTTTAGGCAGAGCTCCTTATTCCGAAGAAGATGGTGAAGAAACGTCACAATTTATTTTGGGTGAAAAAACCCCAGGTAATGAAAGTTTTATGAATCGTCCTACCGGTCCTGGAAATCTTGTTATTGGGGCTGCAATCTTGAAAAAAGATCAAACCCTCTCTGAGTCACTCATTGAATCATTGCAAGAAGTGAAAGCAAACGGAGGAAAAACTGCTTTGATAGTGATCTCTGAAGATTTACAACCAAAAGATAAGGAGGAGCTTTTAAAAGTAAGCGATCATATTGCATGGGTTGATGGCATAGAAGACGACTCTTTAGAATTAACATCTAGCCAAACATTAAAATGGACACTTAACTTGCTTTCTAATGGCTCGATGATTTTGATGGGCAAGGTTTTGGGTAACCGTATGATTGATGTACGCACTTCAAACAATAAGCTCATAGATCGATGCATGCGTCTGGTTAATGAAATATGGAAAAAATTTAGACCGGGGAATGAACTTAATCAGAAAGAACTGTATGAATTATTACTTAGTATTTATGATAAACAAAAGAGTTGTCAAGAACAGGGTGAGTATACCCCTTCTACCTTGAAAATCGTTTTAGCGATGCTAGAAAAAAAATGCTCTTTTGAAGATGCAGTGTTTGAGTTAGGACAAAATCAGGAAAGCATAGACTCTTTATTTAAACTCAATTAGTAATTAACGTTCATCTGAAGAATTGTTTCAATTTTTTGATAAATTTTTTATTTTGAGTCTTTTGTTGTTGGTATTACAGAAATTAGAGCAGATTTTTTTATTGATGAGTGACTAAAACTAGAAAAGTTTGATTTTCTTTATTTTGAATGATTATGAAGAAATAGATCTTGTGATGCTGGGATTTTAGAGTTATTTGCAGGAACAAATAGAGCTTGTATTAAAGGAAAAGTTGGGTCTACGGCATAGCCAGAAAAATCCATAATTCCAGCTTCTCTGAGCAAAGCTTCGTCGGTAAAAAACTGACCTGAACACTCTTTAGATGAACGTAAAATTAGTTCATATGCAGCATCTGCCATAACCGAAGGCCAGCGACTTCCTGCATATACCTCCGAAGAAAAATGGTTTTTGATGGTTTGAGTCGCTATTGTTGTTTCTGGCCAAAGAGAATTTACAGCGATATCCATAGATTGAAACTCAGCAGCCATACCAAGAGTACACATACTCATTGCATATTTGGATATGGAAAAAGAAAGATGGTTTTTAAACCAGTGCGAATTCATATGTAAAGGGGGGGAGACATTGATAATATGAGGATTAGGTGCATTTTTAAGATGAGGCAAACAGGTTTGTGACATAAAAAAAGCTCCTCGTACACTTGTCGAAATAACTAAATCGAACTGCTCTGGTAAAGTGTGTAGAGTATCCGTAAAACAAGTTGCACTCGTATTATTGATCAAAGCATCGATGCCACCAAATTGATCAGCTGCTTGAGAAACTGCTTGTTTAATTGCGTTGTGATCAGATACATCGATGTTGAGCGTTAATGCTTTTCCTCCAGCTGAAATAATCTGATCAGATGTCTTCTGAATAGTATCTAACGAATCTTTGGTCACAACCACAATATTAGCCTTAGCTGCGGCATAGCGTAACGCGATGGCCAGACCAATTCCACGACTTGCGCCAGTAATAATTACAGTTTTTCCTTTGAGAGTCATTGTGATTGTTTGAGAAATTGAATTGTGCACGCGATACTACAAGAAGTGTGTAATTTAGGTCTCTGAAAAAATCTAAGTTGTTCAATAATCTCATGCTGTTTTAAGATTGATGGGTTACTTTAAGTGAACACTAAAAAAAGCATTGGTAAAATCATGAATCCTCTCGGAGAACAAATCTTAGGAGCTTCTTTATTAACTCATTACGAGGATTCTTCGCCTCTAAAGGTTATGGTGGATCAGCTAACGAAAAAAATTCGAGAGCGAGGAGAGTTACCCCATGTAACTGTTGATAGACAACTCGAAATTCTTAATCAGCTCGCAGATTTCCCTTTAGGTCAGTTTCTTATTCAGAATAAAGGTTTGAATGGATACTGGACTAATTACGTTTTAACGCACCCTTCTAAAAGAAGAGAATCTGGATTGAATCTCGAAGGACAACACTTTTCTGATTTAGAGGATTTTATTCTTAATCGAGCTCCCACAGTTCTTGCTACTCAAGAACGATTTGTGATTTTTCAGGAAGAGATTCAAAAACACTTGCAAGAAGGTGTTGTAGTAGCCTCTGTTCCATGCGGATTAATGAGTGATTTATTGATGTTGGATTATTCGCAGTTGAACACTTACCAAATTATTGGCGTCGATAGAGATTCCAAGGCGATTCAAAGCATTTACCAGAACATTCCTATAAACGTAGAGTTTGGTAATATTTATTTGTTTGAAGAGGATGCTTGGGAATTAAATCTCAAAAATAAAGCAGATGTGATCACAAGTAATGGACTCAATATCTATGAGAGCGATGATCAGAAAGTGACTGAACTCTACTCTCAATTTCTCAAAAATCTAAAACCTGGGGGAGTCTTGATCTCTAGCTTTTTAACTCCTCCACCTGGTCTCTCAGTGAAGACTGAATGGAAAATGTCCGACATCGATCAAGGGAATGCGCTTCTTCAAAAAATTATCTTTGCGGATATTTTGGATGCTTCATGGCAAAAATATAGATCCACTATATTAACTCAGGAGCAGTTAGAACAGGCTGGATTTGTTAATATTCAAATTCTATCCGGTCGAGCAAACATTTTTCCGACGATGATAGCAAGAGCGCCGAAGTGAATCAGATAAGTTTTAATTTTGCCAAAAAAAACTCGGTTTAATTTATTGGCAGATAGCCTTGGTCTTTTTAATGGAAGTAGAGAGGCAAATCAATGATTTCCAATTTAAATAATTCTTAGAGAGTTTGCAGAGGGGAAGATAAAAAAAGAATTTTTGTTTTGTCTTTAAGTTATCCCACTTTTCAGTTCGCAGATATTTCCATTAACCAAGAAAATTTATCCTGAACTTTTCCACTCTGAATGTTAGATAAAAGCTCATAAAGCTTTTTTGTGATTGGACCAGTATTGCCATTGGAATAGGTTACTATTTTATCTTTGTGGGTGATGCTTGCAATTGGAGAAATCACAGCAGCCGTCGGTAGTGCAACATTAAGTCTGTAAATTGGTCTGAGCTGAAAGGAATAATTCTTTGAAAGCAAAAAGACCTGAGGCCAAAATCCTTCAAATAACAACAAACAGATGAGATTGTTGCATAACTCAACCCTGCGTCCGTTTTGGAACCTTACCAAACAGGAGTTGCATCATGTATTTAATGCAGTCATGAAAGTAGAAAGAAATGCAGCTCTTTAGGCAAATTCTTATGAGCGTTCTCCAAATAGACAAGGATATAATAAATAGCTTTAAAGAGAAGCACTTGCACTCTCGTTTAGGGGAGCTAAATCTTTTAATTCCTAAGACACGAGGAATGAACTTTTACCCAGAAAGTCTCGAAAAAGGATTACGCTCCGATAGAGCTTTAAAGGCTGCGGTTGCTGAGATGTATTTGAAGGGAGTATCGACCAGAAAGGTCGAAAAAATTACCGAGCAGCTTTGTGGCTTTGAGATTAGTTCAACGCAGGTCTCAAGAATGACAAAAGAGCTAGATGAAGAGTTTGGAGCCTTTAGAGAGCGTTCTTTAGGCTATTTTCCTTATCTCACTATGGATGCTATCTACTTAAAAGAGGGCAGAGCAGTCTTATCCTATTTTGAACAGGCCTACCGATCTACCTTTCAGCCGGGCATCTAAGCTCCTAGCATCTTACCCCACTGAACGGATGCTTTGCTTACACTGTATAATTTATAAATAGACATAATTAAACAATATGTGTTACAATTAATTATTATTTAATAAAAGAGCGATATTATGCCCATAATAAACTGTGGAGAAATTTCTATCTCAAGCGCAAAAAGATTCTTAGGCGGTTTCTTTCAGAAAAAGCAAGATATTCAGTCAGTCTATGAACACATTGAAACTTTGGCACATTCGTCGCCATCTATTGTAATTCCACAGGTCGAGAAATATTCTAAAGGGAAATATTTTTTAACAGGAAAAGTAAGAGTTCAAAATCTTAAATTTGGTTCTTCTGAATTGCATCAGAATTTGGAATCGGCTCAAAAAATCATCAAACAGGTTCAGGATACAATTTTTTATTCTAGCAATTATCCACAGAGATCAAAAGTAATACGAAAATTTTCTAAACAAGGGCGTGCAGACTCTATATTTCGCGCTCTGTATGAAGATGAAATAAAAGTAGGGCGGAAGAAGCTGCAGTATGTACGGCAATCAAATATTTTCGACACAAAAAATAAGGTAGGAAATTGCGGTGAAATGGCTGTGTGTGGTCTTTATTATGCCCGCCAACTTAAGATTGCAGCAGAGCGATGGTATATTGGAGGAGGAGACCATACATTTCTCGTCATTGGTCATTCTCAATCTTCATGGTCGAGCAATTATCGATCTTGGGATTCTGTCGCGGTCATTTGTGATCCTTGGTCAGGAAGTTTATTTCCAGTCACTCATATTGAAATGTATTTAAAAAACTATATTGGACTCTCTAAGATCAATGGAATTTACAAGACACAAATAGAGTCTTTTGATCCTCGCAAGCACGAACTTTTAAGGAGTCCGGTTTTTTATTCAGAAAAGTGAACAGGCCACTTTAGCCCCATTTGAGAGATCTCTCGCTCTCTGTACCATATGTACTATCTTCGCTCGAGATCCCCCAACTGCCGGCCACTAAAGTGGCCTGGACAAAAATCCCCAAAAATTCTCTATTAGCATGTCGCTAACTTTTTTAGATTAT
>JAJACO010000132.1 GCA_022601475.1 Chlamydiales bacterium | reverse complement strand
TTTAAGATCAATCATCTCGTGAATTAGGCAACAACCCCGTTTATCGTTGGGCAAGACAAAAAAGGGAAAAAGGGCACTTACAGATTCAAGAAAATCAATCTAGATATAGGAAGCTAGATTATGAACAGCTACAATTGTATGTAGAGAATAATCCGGATCTATTTTTATTTGAGGTTGATCCCTTGTCTAAAACCTGGACAAGTGCTCATTCTCGATAATGCTAGCTTTCATCGTTCTGAAGAAAGCAAAACATTGGTAGAAGCTGCTGGGTGCAGACTTCTTTTTCTTCCTCCTTATTCTCCTGATTTAAATCCGATAGAGAAATGCTGGGCCAATATAAAGGTAAAAGTTAGGGAACTCTTGCCTAAATTTACAAAATTCACCGACGCCATAGATGAGGCAATTTTATCAATGTAAATTTAAACCACTATATTTGTTCTACTCGGCTCTTATTTGCTCCAGGATTGGAGAAATTAAAGCTCAAAGCATCACGAAATCCCACTCTTGAAGCAGAACGGACATCGATTACATGTTTTTGTTCATCATACCAAAAGTCAAGATCATCTATAAAAATTCCGAGGCCCGGAATCTTGACGAGGCACTCATAGTGGTAGTGCAACATTAAGTCTGTAAAATTGATTTGGGCTGGCTTCGAGATCGGCTACTTTCTTTTCCAATAACTATCGTCTTGCGCAGCTCTTCGATAACACGGTTCTGCTCTTCGATAATTTTCAATAAGTCGTTATAGCTGGGTTTCATGCTCTAGGAGTATACGCCTAGAAATTTATTTTGTCATCCCCCCCCACTGAACGGATACATTGACTGAGCAAAGCATTAAAAAAAATAAGCATAATACACTCTTGGTTGTTTTCATATCGTACTCCTAATTTAAAATTTAAAAAAAATATAAAGACAAAATTTAAATACTGATTTGCTCTTGTATGTATTCTTTGAATGCTTCTCGTATTTGTTCTACTCGGCTCTTATTTGCTCCAGGATTGGAGAAATTAAAGCTCAAAGCATCACGAAATCCTACTCTTGAAGCAGAACGGACATCGATGACATGTTTTTGTTCATCATACCAAAAGTCAAGATCATCTATAAAAATTCCGAGACCCGGAATTTTGACGAGGCACTCATAGTGTCGATATGAGCCTTCTTTTTCCGTTTGTTTTGCAACCAAATCGCTTGAGGGATCTTTGGTAAGGTTGGTGATTACCTGATCCATTTTTTGGATGGACTGTGAGGGGAGGATATGCTTTGGTACCTCGATGGATTTCACATTATAAAGATTCCCCCAAAGGCTTGACTGCTGACTATTGACGCAATTAGGAGTCAATGGATTTGGAGGCAGTTTTCCATCAAAGTTCAAACGATTCCGAGCATTGATAATGGGATCTGCAAATGCATACTTATCGGCAAGATGTGGAGAACAGAGAAGGGCAATTTTTTTTAACACAAGTCCAAAAAAGGTCGACAGGATAGATAGAGGAAACAAAGTTATCGCGATCATTTGTCCAATACGTTTACTCCACGATAAATCCTCCGGGCTTTTTAAATGCACAGACCTTGCGGTATAAGTGGCATAGGTTCTTCCGAATAAGAGGCGAGCGGGCGTTATGAATACATCGCTTGTGATCTCGAGTTGGCGAAATAGACCTAAAGATTCCTTAGATTGGATTTTATTGATCAGTGAAAGTTTCATTGGTCTACCAGGAAAGCTCTATAAGAGCAGGTTATAGCATTAAACAGAAAGAAGAAAGAATACTTCTTGAGACGCCTGTCGCAGCGTTAGCTTTGACGAGCCTCCGACTCTTCTGAGAGGCACAACTTGCCGTGGCGCGATGAATGAGGTTTTTTTTACTGCGAAATAGAGTGGTATTGATCGAATTGTTGACAACAGCGTCTAAGTCTCGCATAAGTAACTAAGGACAATAGTTTCAACCTGAGATGCAATTGAGCACATCGAGACAATCATTAGCTTCGCGATATGAACTGCCTGATACCAAACAAAACTACTGGCAACTCGCTTCGATTCAAAACGCTTCTCTAGGTCTATTTGCCCTCAATTTGGGGGCTCATTTATCCAAAAGTTATGGTCCTGGTAGTGCTGTTATTTCGATATTCATAGGTAATCTCGCACTATGGATTATTGGGCTTGGAATTATTGCTATGGCCTATAATGATCGAAAGAATGCCATTGAGAATCTGTTCATATACATAGGAAGAGGTGGCAGTCTTTTTGCTGGTATTATTTTTATTTCTGCTTTTTTATTATGGTATCCCCTTCAGCTTCGAACTGCACTCACAAGTCTTGAAGATGTTCTTGTTTCGAAGCTTATGTTTGAGAATAGTTTTTATATTCGCCTTGCTGTTGTCTTAGGGCTTGTGATTTCTCTTTTATCATTAGGTGGCATCAAACTCATTAAATGGTTTTGTCTGTATTCATTTCCTTTTCTTGGTGGGTTCGTTCTTTACGCTGTTTTTAGAAAAACAGAATGGCCTAATTTTGATGGAACATGGAAATGGACGCTAGCAGGAACTGTATTGGTTCTATCATTTTATCTTCCGGGTACCATCAATCTTCCTACATTCTTTCGTCATGCTCGTACAAAAAGCGATGCTTTTTTGGCACTATCTATCATGAATTTTTTCTATTCTTACTTTGAAATTACTGGAGTCTTTATTGGACATAATGCTCAGGAGGAAGGGGGAGTTTTAAACTATCTAAATGGAAATAATTTTGATTTAGTTGTTTTGTCTGCTTTTATTCTAGTATCTCTTGTAAGTGTAAATCTGGTAAATATTTATTTTTCTTCTGCTGTATGGGAAATATTGACACCAAAAATGCGAGGAGCCAAAGGGTATGCTATTGTAGGCATGGCAGGAACAGTAATATTTATTTTTATTCAGGTATGGGAACCATTATTTTATTTGGTTTCTTTAATTGACAATTGGATTGCTAATTTAGGGATTGTGCTTTTAATTGGCTATTTAATGAAAATTATTTTGAATCATAGAGCGAGAATGTATGATAAGATATTAAATTTTATTTGCTGGGGCTTTGGGTGTGCTATTTCTTTTTTATACCAAAATCAGTCTGCTGTTTTTTCAGCAAAACCTTTTTTTTACGGAGTCTCTTCGATTTTAATTTTATTTTTGTTTGTTTTGTTTGTCGAAGAAGTTATTTGGTCGTCACATAAATGTTTTTCTAAAAATTTCAAGTGAAATCAATTTAATTAATTGATAGACTATAAGCCTTTCGGATAATACACAAAGGTTATTCATGAGTCTTGATCTAAATAATTATAGTTTTTTATTTGAAAATGAAAATTTAGATATTCATTCTGAATCTACAGATGTGCCAACGTCTATCAGTAGCTTGTTAACTCCCTCAAATTCATGTGTAGAGAATATATTACTCTCAGGACGAAAATTAACTTTTTGTCTGCACGCCGCTAAACAGTGTTTGATGAACTTAAAAAAACAACACTATACCCAGTTTGATGCTCTCACGACAACAACCTGTTGTCACGGAATTGCCCTTTTAGTTCAGGAGTTAATTTTTCTTAGCACGAAATTAGATTTCGATAGACTGCTTTTAGAAGTGGATACATACATTCAAGATCTAAGCGACGTGAAAGATGAAAAAAAAATCATTCCCTGTAGTTGGACGGTACCAAAATTTTTGATAGATTTAATCAGGCTTTATCTTTTGACTTGCGCTAGAGAAAAAGATGACTGGAGGCATTCGCGCACGCATTCCAACAGACTAAAAAAAATCTACCCTATTGGCACAACGCTTTGCACTGAAATTGTTAAAAATTTTCAATATTATTTTTCTAATAGAATTTCGGAAAGATATGCTTTTTTGTATGAGAGAATGCGCAAGCCTATGATGG
>JAJACO010000131.1 GCA_022601475.1 Chlamydiales bacterium | reverse complement strand
TACATTGTATACAAAACATGTTCGTGATACATACAATACCCAGTATACCAAGATGAACATTGATACAGATTTTGAAAAACAAACATTGAATAATTAGGAGACAATGTATGTCTAAAAAAAGCTTTGCCGGCGGTCTAGATTCTCTACTGAATTCTTCGATAGAGAAAGAACCTAAAAACAAAAGCCCCCAAAACGTATCCCCAAAAAAGGATATACCGAATACAAAAAAGAAAAGCTTGGAACTTGAAGAGCGTTATACTTTTTTTGCCAAAAGAACGAGCATTAAAAAAATCCAGGCTCTAGCTTGGTGGGAACGCCGGTCAATTAAGGATATTGCTAATGAAGCCTTGGATGCTTATTTTGAAAAAAAAGGATCCAAACACATTAGCCATGCACTTGACGCGTTTACAAAGTCCAAGGATTAATCAAGGTATCATTGAAACAACATGTATGAACATGCTACTACATATACAATGTATACATAGTAGCATGTTCATACATAGAAGACAGAACACACATATTATACACGGTGAAATCTTATGACAAAGAAAACATCTCCAACATCCTCTCCATACTTATTCTCTAAAGAAGCTGAACAAATGATCTTAGGGTGCATGCTTTCTTCTATCGAAAGCCTCTCATCTGCTTACGAAAAAGAGCATCTGTCAACCAGTGACTTTTATTACCCAGAGCATGGAGAAATTTTTCTCGCTCTTGAATCTCTGTTTAAAAGCACCCGAACTGCTGATACGCACCTTCTCATTGAAGAATTAAAAAGAAGAGATCGATTGAAAGCTATTGGGGGAGTGGAGTACGTGTTCGAACTTGCCTCCATTGCGGGTACCTCAGCCTATTTTGAAGCTTATACGCATGATCTAAAATCATTGTCTCAACGCCGAGGATTTATCAAACGGTGCGAAAACCTCCATAAAGAGGCTCTAAGTGCTGATCTTGACCCCGCAGCACTTGCAACCCTAGCCTCTGAGCAATTCGCTGACATCGCTAAGAAAAGCACCTCTAGCACCTCTTTTAAAATGACTGACATCTCAAGAGGGGAGGGGAGTGACTCTTCTTTCCTCCAAGAACTCAAAAAGAAAATAAAGAACTGCTCAGACGATGGGAAATTCCATTTACCTGGGTTATCCACAAGTTACCCATCTTTGGATGATATTCTTGGGGGACTTCGTGAGGAAAATTTCATTCTTTTTGCTGCTCGTCCAAGTGTAGGAAAAACAGCCTTTGCTCTCAATCTTGTACGCAATTTAGGCGTTTTACAGAAAATACCCGTTGCCTTTTTTTCACTTGAAATGACGCGCAGCCAAATCTTTTTACGCCTTCTCTCAGCTCAATCTGGAGTTTCAGCAAGTAAAATTGAAACAGGAAGAGTCAATGAATCCGAGATGGAACAAATAGAAACAGCTATTCAACAGCTCGAAGCAAGCAATATTTTCATCAACGACAACTGTTACAATGTCGCTCATATCGTCTCCCAAATGAGAAAACTTGCCGATGAGCACCAGGTAAAAGCATTTTTCTTGGACTATATCGGACTTGTCGAACCAATCAAGTCTCGTGACATCAAAGCATATGAAATAGGAGATATCACACGCTCTTTTAAAAACTTTGCCAATGAATCAAAGCTCCCCATCATCTGTTTAGCACAGCTGAACCGCCAGGCAGATAGCACCAATAGGCCTCAACTTTCAATGCTCAGAGATAGTGGAAGTCTAGAACAAGACGCTGATAGCGTCATGTTCTTACATCGCAGAGATCTTTATGACCCACACGATAAGCCAAACCAGATCGAAGTAATTGTCGCAAAAAATAGACATGGAATCACAAATACAAAGACATTTCACTTCAAAAAGGAAATTGGGGTAATCTCTGAATTTATAGAAAAACCAATAGCAACCTGGGAATAGGTAAACAATCAATGAGTAAAAAAGTTCTTAAAAAACCTAAAAAAGATAACTCTAGTTCAGAGCTGACTGCAGATACACTTAAAGAACTTCTCTCATCTGATAAACTCTCTCCAGATCTTGGCAAGATTCTCTTATCCAAACTTTCAAAAGACCTAAATGAAATAGCAGAGCTTCGAAAGCTAAAACAGAAATCCCGCTCAAAAGAAGACCTTAAAAACCTCATCAAAAAAAGCCAACTGTCCGAAGAGGAGATCGATAAACAAATAGCTCTTCATGACCTTGTCTTAGAACACAAAGAAACATTTCTCAAAATTTTAGACCCCAGAAAAGGAAACGATAAAATCAGAGCATCTGGTCATTATTGGGATAATAAGTTAAAATATTCTCCCTCAAATAACAAACAAAGTCAAATGACCATATTCGACCTTTTGGAAAAACCTGAAACAAAACAAAAAATTGAAGAAGTTGACTATACGGTCAGTGCTGTTGGAATCCACTTAACACCTCCAGAAAACAAGCTAGTAACAGCTCTAACAAAACTCCTCCAAGATAAGAGCGAAATCAATGACCCCTCAGCAAAAAATTACTACTCAGGCAACTACGAAAGCCTTCCTGTTCCAAAATATGGGGGGACAGGGGAAGATGCAAAGGCTCCTGTTATTAAAATAAAGCCTGCAGAACTTTATAAAGCCTATCTCGACACTACGGAATATTCCGGAGCTGAAATAAAAGTTATTAAGAACACTGTAAAAGCACTTGCCGACAAAAAATTTCTCATCAGATACGAGAGAAGAAAAGTCGTGAATAAAAATGGAACACGTCAACGCCTCACAGATCTAATTGAAGATTTTCAACCTCTAATACGCATTCTTTATTATGCCAAAGACCTCACCGATGAAGAGCTAGACAAACTCAAGAAAGGCAAACAGGAAATGGTTGAGAAAAGAGGGGAGTACATCATCGCTCTCAATCCGATACTTGTAGATCAAATCGATAAAAAATATGTCGAATATCCGCGAGACATTGAAAGACGAACAGCCGAAGCTGCTGGAGGGGCTAAAAAAGTGACCGAAGCCGACATCGCCCTCCGCGATTGGTTCCTCAGAGAATTGAGCAACAAAAGATATCGCTGTGAAATTAACGAGGAGAGAATCCCGTTTATCTTAAAACTAGAAAATTATATTAAGCGAAGACAAAAAGCCATTGTTCAAGAAAGAATATCAAAATCTATAAAAATATCAAAAACACTTGGGCTAATAAATTCAGTAGATATAGAGCTGAATAAAGACAATCTTCCTAAATATATTTTCAACCTCAATCCCCAGTTCAAATAGGCATCTCTTAAAGTTTCCTTCTCCTAAGCCGCCTCTTTTTTACCGTAGTTCAGTGAGCACATCTTCATAGCCCTCACCTAAATATCCACCCCTTTACCGTAGTTCAATGAGCAGTAAAATTACATAAACCTCTTTTCTTCAGTAAAGTAGATATTTTTTCCAGTTTTTACCTATACCGTAGTTCGGTGAGCAAAAGCTCAAAAACCATAAAAAAAACCAAGAAAACCTCGTCCAGACATCACTGAACAACTACTCTAATGACTTGAAAATCAATGATTAATAATCATGCTCTCCGGTTATAAATATAAAAAGAAAGCAATATTTACCGTAGTTCAGTGAGCATATGCGCTTTCCATATCTACTATTTCTCGTTCACAACCGTAGTTGAATGAGCATTTATTTTATCTAAGCCTTTCTTTATCAATTGAATGCAGAATATCTATTCTTATTCCAGAATTCCAGACGGGAGGTCATTTGAGCATAGATATACCCGTAAGACAAAAAAATACGTAGTTCAATGAGCACACTTAAATCACAAACCTTTAATATTCAAAATCTTGAACTATATCTATATTCTTAGCAATAGAACGAGAGAAAAAATTACCGTAGTTGAGTGAGCGAAAAATCATTCTTCTCAAATAGATTTTGCCTTAAGACCGTAGTTGAGTGAGCAATTTACCGTAGTTCAATGAGCAAAAGCCTATTTTTTATCGAAAATGGCCAAATTTACCGTAGTTCAATGAGCGGATTACCGTAGTTCAGTGAGCAAAAACAGGGGTTTTACCGTAGTTCAGTGAGCGGATTACCGTAGTTCGATGAGCGGATTGCCGTAGTTCAGTGAGCAGCATTTAGTCGTAACCTCTTTTATCCTTGTATCTTAAAAAGCAGTTTTAAACCGGGAGAATCTTATGAGATTCTATGAGAATCTATAAGAAGGGCAAGACCCTCCCTTTGTAGGTCGGGCCAGCCCTCTAAACAAAACATTGAAATGGCTCTCCGTGACCACAAACTTGAACTTGCGGCTGCCAAAACAAAAGGCTTCAAGATTTTCCTTAAGAAGAGTTTGTTACTTCCGAATTGAAGGCTGATGAGTTGAACATCGATCGAATCTGATCCGATCACGAGATGATTTACATAAAAGTTACTATTTTTGTAACATTTATGTATAAGAAACAAAGAGCTCCTCTTCAGTATAGCGGACCGCCGGCAGAGTTACCTTACAACTGGGGAAGCCCAGGTGTGGGGCTATCATTTCCATTTGGACAGACGCTACTTTTCACGCCAGATTTCTTCCCGAAATTCTCTTGTTTTAGAGTCTTCTTTTTCCAGCTTTTCATCGAGAGCTTCTAGGAACCATTGTTTTTTGGAATAACTGTCTCTGAGTTGCTTCTGAAGACTAACTATTTTCTCCACTCTCTTTCCTAACAAGTCATTCATAGTTATTGCAAGATATCTTTCTTGAGGGATTATTTCGGATGGATTAGCTTCTTCTGTTTCTAACTTCTCTTTGATCGCTTCGAGAACCCAACCTTGTTTGTTTTTCCCTCGATGTTCAAGGTGTTTCAGTATTTGAATGTGCTTTCCTAAGCGCTTATACAAATGCTCACCAATTTTGACAGTGTATCGTCTTTCTTTTATCTGCTCTGTATAATCATTTTCGTTTGTCATGTATCGCTAGCGTTATTCATCGGTTTCGGTATCTGAGGCAATTTCTATCCAAAATACCGACTTCATTTCGATATAGCAATCACTTTACAAAAGTTGGCTTTTAGATTTCCTGTCTTTTTCTAAGAATGCATTTATTTTTAACGAAAGATTCATCTGAATGGAGTGATTAAGAACATTGATATAGAGAATTATTTAATGAAATCGAGAATGATCTTGACTGAAAAAAAACACATCTGTTAGAAATTTTTTTTTGGAATCATAAGGAGATATTTTGATGCACAAGAAAACCTTTCTCGCATGCCTAGCAGTGGGCACTGTCGTAGCTTTATTACCGATTGAGAGCTTAGCTCAAACAACAAATGACTTTGCAAGTCAGGATTTCATGGATCAATCCGATAAAATTCAACAATTTCTCTTTGGGCCTGCAATGCGTATTGCAGCTGTTGTTGGAGGTGGGTATGGATTGATAAAAGCGATCATTGGATCCTCCTTAAAACCTCTTGTTGTTTACGGAGGCATCGGTCTTTCTGTAGGTCTTCTCCCTAAATTTATCGATGGGGTGTTTAATGTTTCTGGAATGCTCATTCCTTAGGGGGTAAAATATGTACGAACACCAATACCTCTACAAAACACTTGATAATCCCATCCGCATTCTTTTTTGGAGTCTTGATGATTTTTTAGTTTTTGCAGTGCCCTTGTTTCTCAGTCTTTGTTTTGGAAGTCTGTTATTTTTGTTGGCCGGATTTATCTTAAAACCTTTTTGTTCTTGGGGCGGAGAACTGCCAGGATCAAGT
>JAJACO010000130.1 GCA_022601475.1 Chlamydiales bacterium | reverse complement strand
TGATATCCAAGCCACACAAACTGATCAAGTGGCTGTTACAAACATTGCAGAGGCAGCCACTACAACATTTGGACTTGCCACAACTCTGTCAGGCGAAAAGCTCACAGACAAAATGCTTGTTTGGCAACCCTTAGAGGAGTCTCTTTTTCATTTATGGGCTGCAGTAAACAGCGATCAAGATATGGAAGAGTTCTATCAGCAAGAAGAGCAGGGAGCCACGCTCCTTTCAGGAATTGTGGAGCCTTATAATCGTCCTGTAAAAAATCGCCCTGGTGACTTTTTACTGAAGAGCGATGCTCTACCTATTGCCTTCTTGTACAGCACAAAAGTTAACCTAGAGCAATTTGTAGGCAAAAAAGTGACTGTGATCGGTGCCCCAAGGCCCAATCATAACTTTGCTTTCCCCGCCTATTTTGTTTTAGACGTTGAATAACTCTTGTAAGATGCGGAAGCTGCAAAGCTTTCGCATCGCTTAAATTCATGCCTTTATCTCGCCTTCTTTCAGCTGCTTTTATCGGAATAGAATCCATCCCCGTTGAAATCGAAATAGATCTCACTCATGGACAAAAACGCTCTGTACGCATTGTAGGTTTGCCGGATGCCAGTGTTAAAGAATCTAAAGATCGCGTTTTGCATGCCATTAAAAATTCTGGGTTTTCTACAGAGACTATAGACTGCACCATTCATCTAGCTCCCGCAGAGCTTAAAAAAATTGGGGCTTTTTACGATCTCCCCATTGCATTGGGTTTACTCAGAGGGCTTGGAGCTTTTAAATCTGATGACTTAAATCAATATCTTATCGGAGGTGAGTTGGGGCTTTCGGGAGAAATCCGTCCCATCTTTGGTGCACTCGCCCTTGCTTTACTCGCAAAAAAACTTGGGCTCAAGGGAGTGATTATCCCCAAAGACAATCTCGATGAGGTCTCCCTCATTTCTGATTTAACAGTCGTCCCAGCCGCCCACTTAAAAGAGGTGATTGCTTTTTTTAAGCAGGGGCGCATACCACCCTATAAGCCTCAAAGTACTCCCAATCACACAAGTAGCTCTCTTGTTGACATGGCTCAAATTAAAGGGCAAGCACACGCCAAACGGGCCCTTGAAATCGCAGCAGCAGGAAAACACAACATCTTAATGAAAGGCCCTCCTGGCACTGGGAAAACCATGCTTGCAAAAGCCTTTACAAGCATCTTACCCAAACTCACACTTGAAGAAACCCTCGAGGTTACAAATATCCATTCTCTTTCAGGTGCCTCCAAAGGCATCATTCAAACGCGTCCCTTTAGAGCTCCTCACCACACAATTAGCTTTGCTGGAATGGTCGGAGGCGGCACCCACCCAAAACCGGGGGAGGTCTCTCTAGCGCATCATGGAGTGCTTTTTTTGGACGAACTTCCGGAATTTTCTCGCGCAACTTTAGAGGTTTTACGCCAACCGCTCGAGGATAAAAAAGTGACAATTAGCCGCGCAGGTGGCAAAGCGACATTTCCAACAGATGTGATCTTTATTGCCGCAATGAATCCTTGCCCCTGCGGTTATCTTGGTCATCCCGATAAACCATGTACAGATTCTCAGCTCCAAATCGAGAGGTACTCCCATAAAATTTCAGGACCCCTACTCGATCGCATTGACATCCATCTAGAAATTCCTCCTATTCCCTATTCAGAAATGATGGGCACTGCACCCCAAGAGAGCTCTGCGCAAATTCGCACGCGCGTGCAGAAAGCCTACCTCTCCCTTAACAGTTTAAATAAGCCGCCGGCTCTTAATTTTGCCTGCCAGCAGCTTATGAAAGAAGCGTTTAATATAATGGGAATCTCAGCTCGAGCGCACACCCGGATCATCCGAGTCGCAGAGACGATTGCTAGCTTAGATGGACAGACAGCCATTACTGAAGATCACCTCATCGAAGCTCTATCCTACGCACGAGGTTAATAGGTGAGACGCTTTTTAATTTGATCCATGTAGTAACCCACTTCAGCTTTGTTTGCGAGTTTATAGCTAAGGGCGTATGAATTTTTCATTGCAGGATCTTGAGCCATTAAACCTTTTTGAATCACTACAGCAAGAGACTGAGTGCCCATGCCTGCTGTATCAAAAGATTTTTGTTCTGTCGCTGATAACTTCGCGCGCAATGCTTTAATCTCAGTGTCGGTCACTTTATTTGTTGCCTGAGTGACCCATTCCTGCCAACTATTGCTGGATGCATTCTCTTCGGCCTGCACAAGTGGAGTTATTAAAAGACTTGCTCCTGCAAGCAGCATAAATAATCGTGTTTTCATTTCCTTCTCCTTTTTTGGAATCTCTATCTTTTCTGAATAACAGAACCTATCATTTTTTATAATTTTTTTTTAAATGAATAGAAAGAAGTTTGAGAATTTTTGTTTCAGTTAAACGAGCGCGAGCGCAGATAGTTTGGTCAACGCAAAGGAACAGAGACGCTAAGGCGCAAAGAGAGTAAATTTTTCTTTGCGCCTTAGCGTCTCTGCTCCTTTGCGCTCACTCCCACTTAATAGCTCATGTGATCCATTCTGACCTTGCCTCGGAAAACACGGTAAACATAAAAGCCATAGGCAAATACAATCGGCAATCCAATCGCCACAACGATCGCTAAAACCTGCAATGTTTTTAAAGAAGCCGAAGCGCTGATCACCGTAATGCTATTTGTCTCAGGATTCACACTTGAGCGAATCACCTCAGGAAAGGTGCCCAAAGCAAAGAGAGCCAATAAAAAAGCAATATTTAAACAAGACGAAATAAAAGCCCAACCGTAGTTTTTCTTGCTAATCTCACGCGGAATATTCGCAATCACAAGCATATTCACAAGAGCCACCAAAAATAAATATGGATTCTCTCTAAAACGGTCGACCATATGCAACTGATAAATCAAGGTAGTCATCGTTGTCACAGCATAGGCCACAATAAAAAAGATCATCGTAGGTCTCACCCATGAAATCAATTTTTGTTGAAGCTCATTTTCTGTCTTCATCACCAAATAAATTACCCCATGCATCATAAACAATGAAACTGTCATAATGCCCACAAGAACGGGATAGGGACGCAGATAAGTCATCATAATGGAACCTGTATAGAGATGGTTCTCATCTAAAGGAATCCCTTCCACTAAATTCCCAAGAGTGATCCCCACTCCAAAGGCTATGAGAAGGCTACCCAAAAAGAAAGAAATATCCCACATATTACGCCAAAATGTGTAGTGCAATTTACTGCGAAATTCTATAGCCACCGCTCGAAACATCAAAGCAAATATCAAAAACATCAAAGGGATATAAAAGGAAGAAAATAGAGTCGCATACGCAAAAGGAAAGCCAGCAAACATCGCTCCTATAATGATCACAAGCCACACTTCATTGCCATCCCACACAGGGCCAATAGCATTTAAGAAGATCCTTCTCTCTTGATCTTTACGCACAAACAGATGAAGTACACCCACCCCTAAATCAAATCCGTCTAGCATCGCATAACAGATAATCGCGGCAATCAACACGATGTACCAGAAAACCATAAAACCATATTCTAAGGTCGTGACCATAATTAATTCCTTTATTTCTTGTATGGATCTCTATATTCATCCAATCCCTCATCCTGAGGGCCCTGCTGAATTTTTCGATTCATGAGAAAGATAAACATAATAAAAAAGAGTGTGTAGATAACCGCAAACATAATCAGTGAAAAAATCACTTGCCCACGCACTAAGTTTTGAGAAACAGCGTCTTTGGTGCGCAATAAATTGTACACGACCCAAGGTTGTCTTCCAATTTCAGCAGAATACCAACCAAGCTGGTTCCCTATTTCCGGAAAGAGAACTGAAATCACAAGAAATCGAAGTGTCCACCGACTCTCTAAGAGTTTTTTTCGTTTCCATGCGATGAGCCCAAAAATCACAGCAATAAACATTACACCCCACATCGTAATCATGCCGTGATATGTCTGAAAAACAATTTTTACATTAGGCCACAGTTCACGAGGAAATTGATCTAAACCAGGCACAGCTTGAGTAAAATCTCTGTAAACCAAAAAGGAAAGTAGACCAGGTATCGGAATTCCAACTATTTTCTCGGTTTTAGCGTCGACATACCCAGCCGCCCACATGGTTGTTGGGGTGACTGTTTTATAAACGCCCTCAAAAGCGGCAAGTTTAATCGGTTGGTTGATCGCAACACCCCGTCCTGTAGAATCGCCCGACCACAATTGAAGCAAAATAGTGATTGTGGCAACAGTCATTCCAATTTTAAAAGATTTAGTCGCAAAGTCTATATGTCGCTTTTTGAGCAAATAATAAGCACTGACACTGATAACCAAAAAAGCTCCTGTCATCCAAGCAGCGATTAAAACGTGAGCGAGACGATCTAAAGTTGAGGGGTTATTGACAACCTCCCACCAGCTTTTCATAATCGCATGTCTTGCAGCTCCCTCACCCACAATTTCGTATCCCGCAGGTGTTTGCATCCACGAGTTAGCAGCTACAATCCAGATGCCGCTAAAGTGCGCTCCTAATGCAACCATAATTGTGGAAAAAAAATGCATTTTGGGCCCCACTCTTTTCCAACCAAAGAGAAGAATAGCCAAAAAGCCCGATTCTAAAAAGAATGCAAAAATCCCTTCTGCTCCAAGCATACTTCCAAAAACATCTCCTACAAAGCGAGAAAAATTTGCCCAGTTGGTTCCAAAAGCAAAAACCTGTACAAGCCCTGTCGCTACCCCAACGGCAAAAATCAAAGCAAAGATTTTGACCCAAAAGTGAGTCATTCTTTCATAGACAGGATTTTTGGTGCGTAGGTATGCTCCTTCCATGATAATGAGCATGATGCCAAGCCCTATGCTTAAAGGAGGAAAGAGATAGTGAAAAGCTATATTCAGCGCAAACTGCATTCGAGAAAGAGTGACTACATCCATTATAATTTATCCATATAAACATCGTTTGAACCACATACTGCATAACCAATGAAAAAAAAACAACTAGTTGGAATTTTAAATATCACGCCCGATTCCTATTTTCCCATAGGAAGACACTTAGATACAAAAAGGCGATCGAGTACGGTCTACAGCTCTTTGAACAAGGTGCTGATGTGCTCGATATTGGAGGAGAATCCACCCGTCCTATCTCTAAAATGGTCACCGAGGAAGAAGAATTAAAACGGGTGATTCCTGTCATCGAGGGGATTCGAAAAAAAAGCTCACGCCCCCTCTCTATCGACACCTACAAGCCCTCCGTTGCACAAGCTGCTATGGATGCTGGCGCTGATTGGATCAATGATATCACAGGATTTAGCTCGCCACAAATGCGGGAAGTAGCAAAAAAAACGGGTTCTCAATGCGTTGTCATGCACATGTACGCCTCTCCTCATACTCAAGCGGAGCCTGATTATCCTCTTGGGATTATCGAAGAGATTTCTCGTTTTTTTCAAAAAAGAGTCCTGCTGATGCTTGAGGAAGGAATCGATCCTTCCAAAATTATTTTAGATTTCGGAATTGGAGGAGGCAGTTTTGGAAAAACTCCCGATCAAAGTTTATTGCTTCTTAAAAATCTTAAAGTATTTAAACAATTGGGCTTTCCCCTGCTTATTAGTCTTTCTCGCAAATCCTTTATGCAAAAAATTCTTCAAAAACCTGCATCTGAGCTATTGTCAACAACTCTTGCGCTCAATACAATGGCCCTGCAAGAGGGTGCCTCCTATATAAGGGTGCATGATGTGGCAGAACACAAAGATATGATGACCCTCCTCGAAAGATTAAACGCTGTGAGCGCATGAGTTTTTTGCATCTCCTAGTCCCTATCGTAGAAGTTGTCATCATATGGGTGATGCTCAACTATCTGCTCAAGTTCTTTTGGGGAACGCGCGCCATGGATGTTGTCTTTGGATTTTTAGCCTTTCCCCTTGTCTTCTTGCTAGCTAGTTGGTTTGGATTTCCTGTTTTACAAAAATTGATGTACAATGTGGTCAACGTAGCTGTTTTGGCCGTTTTTATCATCTTTCAACCAGAGATCCGCCTCGCTCTATCAAAAGTGCGTATCAAAGGGCGCAAATATAGAGAAGTTCACGAATTTGACGCTTTTTTAGACAGCCTTGCAAGCTCTGTTTATCGTCTCTCCGAAAAACAAATTGGCGCTTTAATCGTTTTAGAAAATCAAGATTCTCATGAGCAATATTCGAGCTCCTCTGTACAAATGAATGCCAACTTCTCCTCAGAACTCGTCGAATCGATCTTTATGACTACGACTCCTTTACACGACGGGGCTATTATCATTCGTGGCACCACAGTCATTGCTGCAGGAACTATCTTACCTTTAGCGCACGAAACAGGACAGCTTTCTAAATCAATGGGAACCCGACATCGCGCTGCACTTGGAGCGAGCCAAAAAACCGATGCGCTCATTATTGTTGTCTCTGAAGAAACAGGAAAAGTCTCAATTGCGCGGGATGGAATTTTAACACGAGGGGTAAAAATTGATCGTTTCCGCGGAATTGTAAGAAGTATTTTTACACCTCCCGAACTCACTCAAAAATTCAAAACATGGGGGTGGTGGAAATGAGAGACGTTTTTATCCGCCTATTTCTTAAAAACTGGCCTCGCAAGCTCGTCGCTCTTATGTCTGCTATTTTTATTTGGTTTTTGGTAAGCCAAACCATCACAATCACACGTACGATTACCGACGTACCCATTCGAGTGATCAATCTCCCTGTAGATAAAACTGTCATGGGCCTTCTTCCCAATGGATTACTCAATAAACGTATTTCAATCACGATTACAGGAAGCAAATCCATCATCCAAGATCTTACCTCTAATGATCTAGAAGTTGTAATCAATGCCGATGGACAAAAAGAGAGTTGGATCGCCTCGATCTCAAAAAGAAACTTGGTAAGCCTTAACCAAGAAATTGATCTCAATAAACACATTAAAGATGTTGTCGCCAACGATCAATTCATCAAATTAAGCAAACTCATTACAGGAGATATTCCTGTCACCATTACTAAACCTGTTGGAGATCCTCCTAAGGGATACCAATTCCTCGATGTTTGGCCCAAATATCTCTCCCAAAAAGTAAGTGGCCCCGAAGAGCAAGTGATGGAACTCAAACAAAAAGGGTTGGATCTTACCTTTAACCTCACCCGCATTTCTGAATCCGAATTAGAAGCTCTATACGAGACCCAGCAAAAAGACGAAATTGTCTTTATGATTCCTGACGCATGGAAAAAAGTTTCCATTCCCTTTAAAGAAAATGCCTTAGAGCCCTTAAATGGTCCCAGAGCCGAACTTTTAAGACTCGATTTTTTAAAACAAGAACTCATTACTCTTGGAACAGAGCTTCCTATCACTATCTTTTTTCCTCTCAATCATGCACAAACAATCAATCCCCAAACCTATTCGCTCGCAACAAGCACTATTGTACAAAAGAAAAATGGATTAAAGCGACTCACAATCCCTCTTTACTTGCAGGATGTACCACAACTATTTTTGGATATTGTACGCGACAATCTGCTCCTTATTGTTGTCGCTGCCCCTAATCAAGAAGATCTCAACTGGGCTGTAGAGTTCATCGATGAAAATGCTTTAGAAGAAGCATTTGTCAAAGGCTTCTTAAAACAGGTGGATGCTAAATACACAGAAGATAGCTTCACTAAATATAGTGAACAGTCTGTGCGCTCTCGCTTCCGAGACTATATTCGTAAATTTGTGTTATTCACAGAAGATGGAGAACCTCTGCAGCTTAAAGCGAAACTAGGAGCAAATACCATCACCCTCGAACAAAAATGAAACGCATCATTTTCCTAAAACCAAGAGCTAATCAAACAGGAGGTTTAGAAAAATACACTCTTTGCCTGCTGCGCGCTTTTGCTGCAAAGGGGTGTGAGGTGATTCTGCTCACCACCGGGAATGTGCCAATCATCGAAGGGGTCCAAACCATCTCTCTCTGTCCAGACTCCAAGTTTTCATTGCGCCAACTCCTGAGATTTAACAATCTCTGCAAGCGATGGCTCAAACACGCTCATTATGATAGTGTATTTGGAATGGAGCGCACCTCGTTTCAAACTCACTACCGAGCGGGCAATGGCGTACATGCTGTGTATCTAAAAAGACGAGAACTCATCGATTCAAAACTAAAAACTCTCTCCTTTACCTTCAATCCTCTTCACAGACAGCTACTCAAACTTGAAAAACAAGCATTTGAATGTCCTAAGCTTCAAACCTTATTTACAAATTCTGCAATGGTCAGGGAAGAAATTCTCCAAAACTATGCAGTTTCTCCCCAAAAAATTAAAGTCATCCACAATGGAGTGGAGTGGAATGAGTGGGAAATTCCCTTTGAACAAAGCTTTCCAATAAAAAAATCAAAGCCTTTTCATTTCTTGTTTGTGGGCAATGCTTACCGTAGAAAAGGACTTCTTTTTTTGCTTAAAGGGTTACAAATTTTACACAAAGAAGATTTTAAACTCACCGTGATTGGAAAAGACCGCGAAACACCTTTTTTTCAAAAAGAAGCAAACAAGCGGGGTCTTCGAGATAAAATTGTATTTAAAGGCCCTCAAACAAACCTGATCCCTTACTACCAACAAGCAGATGCTTTAGTGATTCCATCTATTTATGACCCTTTTGCCAATGTCACCGTCGAGGCTCTTGCAATGGGCCTATTTGTTGTGACCTCTAAGTTCAATGGAGGTAAAGAAATCTTGCACCCCTTTTCAGGAGAGGTGATAGAGGATTTAACTTCTAGTCTAAGTGTTGCAACGAGTTTAAAAAAAGCTCTTGAACATCCTAAAGACAAGCAATTGGCCTTAAACATCAGAAATAGCATTCAGGAGTTGGACTTTTCTCACCAGTTAGATAAAATTGTAAGCGAAACTTATTCAAAATAAATAATGCAACTACTTGTCTACCTAGTTTTTCGAACATTTGGATTTTTTATCTCTCAACTCCCCTATTCCGCTATCCATTTTTTGGGAAAAATTACAGGGAGAGCTGCTTACTACATACACCGTCCTTTTCGCAAAAAGGCGCTTGCCAACCTTGCCATTGCGTATGGAGCCACAAAAACGGAAAAAGAGCGCGAAATAATCGCTAAACGCTCCTTTGAGAGCTTGATGATCACTCTGCTCGAATTTTTCCGTTTTAAAAAAAGTCACGGAAAGCTCTCAGAGATTGTCACCCTCCATGAAAACCCTGCAGTAGAAGATATCCTTAACCGAGGACAAGGCGTTGTATTTCTCTCAGGACATCAAGCAAACTGGGAAATCCCTTTTCTCGCTTTGACCAATAGATATGCGGGCGTAGCTATTGGTCGTCCTATCAAAAATAAATATCTCTATAAATGGGTTCTTGCTGTTCGAGAAATGAACGGAGGAAAAATCGTGATGCCTAAAAATGCCATTCGCTCCGGTTTAAAAGCTCTTAAAACAGGGGCATTTCTTGGAATTGTGGGTGATCAAGCGTACCCAGAAAGCCCTTACTCCTATCCTCTTTTTGGAACGCGCGCTTGGACAGCTTCCACACCTGCACTCATCGCTTATAAAACCAATTCGCCTCTTGTGTTTGGAAGCACTAAAAGAGTTAACAATCATTATATCGTGCAAGGTTCTGCTCCCATTTGGCCTAATCTGGAAGCGCCTCTAAAAGAAGAAGTGCCTCGCATGATGGATTTAGCCATGCAACGCTTAGAATCTAGCATCGATCAAACCCCTGAGCAGTGGATGTGGGTGCACGATCGATGGAAACAGCAAGGCATTGACCATGTAAAAAGAAAATATCGGTACGGATTTATCCTCATTACCCTTCCAAAAAACCCACAAAAATTTCTAGAAATACTCCCTCTATTCAGGGCGATTTATACTCGCAGCTTCCTCACCTTCTTGGTTCCAGAAGGAATAGAAATCACCTTAAAAGACTGCGAAATAATCACCTATAAACAACCGAGTGATTTATTTATTCGAGACTACCGCTACCAACTCGTGCTCGATTTTTATGACTCAAAAAAACTACGTCGTCACTTCTTAAAGTTAGGAGCTTTTAAAGCACTGCACTTAAAAAATATGCGCCCCCACAAAAACCTATCTGAAACCATTAAACATAAACTTGTAAAATCAGAATGCCTCACAACCGTTTCTTTTTAGATACTCCCTTCCACCAAGATGAAATAGTCTCTCTTCAAAATGAAGAAGCTCACCACCTTAAAAAAGTCATGCGCGCGCAACTAGGCGATCGCATCGAACTTGTAAACGGAGCTCATCAATTGGCTTTAGCCAAAATTGAAGCCTTTGAAAAAAAACAAATTTCTTTAAATATATATGAGGTTCAAGAGAAAAAACCCTCTTCCTCATTAATTCTATGCCAAGCTATTCCCCGCCTTGTTCGTCTCGATCTAATTGTTGAAAAAGGAACTGAGCTTGGGATGACAGAGCTGCGTCTTTTTCCCGGCAAGCTCAGTGAAAAAAAAGAACTAACAACTACGCAGTTAAAAAGACTTTCTATGATATCTATCGCAGCGATGAAGCAATGCGGACGATTGGATTTACCTAAAATTACGCTTTATCCACCTCTTAAAGAATGGAGCACCGAAGATCTTCTTACTCACTCTTATTTTGGAGATATCTCTAACCATGCTCAAAAATTGAATTCTCTACACCCCTTAGGTACAGAAGCTTTGATCTTTATAGGTCCGGAATCCGGATTCCATCAATCTGAGGAGGAGATATTTGAGCAGTTGGGAGTAAAAGGAGTGCAGCTTCATTCCAACATCTTGCGTGCAGAGACAGCAGCGCTCGTAGCACTCAGCTTACTCTCCTTAGACAACTAAACTTGAACATCCCTCATTAAACCGTCTTTGAGCCTCTTCTGCAGAAATGCGCTGTTTTGGGTCGGCGCGCAGCATATCCTGGATTAGTAAATCCATAAAATCAGGTCTGTTATTAAGAAAAAGTTGCTCTAATGAGCGGCCCATCGCAAAAACATCTCCCTTCTTTCCATTGCCTATACGCAGACAGCATCGACTTTCAGGAGGCATGTAACTGGCCGTTCCAGAAGGGAACATAGAAGCTATCATATCTCTATCTTGAACTGCGAGTCCAAAATCAGCTATCACAACCTTGAATTGTCCATTATTCTTAAAATACAAAAAATTTTGTGGTTTAATGTCTCGATGCCAAATTCCTTGTTTTGAAAGAGAAACAAGAGAATCTAGCATTTGCGATGCCACCTCAAACCTTTCCGCTTCAGTGAGTTGTTTTCTAAATAAGCTTTGTAAATCTCCCTTTGCTAAGTCCATTATCATTACGACCTTTTCTTCTTCCTTTTTTCCGATGTAGCGATAGTCAGAATACAAATGGATACAAGTTGGATTGTTTTGTACTTTTTTTAAGTAAGAAAGTTCTTGCTTAGCCATCCAACTATAAAAAAATCTAATGATTCGATTAGCAGTTTGATTCAGGGAAGGATGACTTAATTTCATTGTTGCTCTTGCAAGAGGTGTTTTTGAGTCATAATTATAGGCTGTTTTCACATTTTTAAGCCCACCCTCTCCCATATGCATTTTAATCAAAAGTGTAATTCCAAATTCCGAAATATGTAGAGATAAACCATTCTTTTGACTCGACCTGATTTTAAAAGAAACTCCTTCTCTCTTGATTGCATCGAACCGTTTCTCGTTTTTTTCGATAAAAGCGATTGTCTTTTTAAAAGTATGAGGATCGCTTGCTATTTTGCGAACTTTATTTTCTGCAACACTCTCACTCAGGTCATACTCTGCATCAGTTAAGTTAAGGACTTGAGAAATAACACTGATTATTTTTTTAATACTTGTTTCATGGGTATCAAAAGCAAGCAAGTATTTAAATTCTTGCTTAATTGCTTTAACCAGAGTACTTTGATGTGTATTTTTATAGCAACCAAGCCAGCCAAAACACTTTCTGAGTAATCTTTCAAAGGAGTTCAGTT